>NZ_BAAAQM010000025.1:0-133402 GCF_039531675.1 Catenulispora subtropica | reverse complement strand
CGAGGCCGCCCGCCGCGCAGGCGCCCCCGGAGGGCCGCCAGAGGCATCGCGCCCCCTTGGGCGCGAACGCGAAGCCACACCAACAACAACCCGCCCGACACCACAGCACCACACCCACAACCCCCGCGCCCACAACCACAACCACAACCACAACCACCGCGCCCGACCCCAGCGAACCGACGACCCTCGAAGACCGACACGACGCCGCCGCCCTAGTCAGCAGAGGTGCGCAGCCCGGTGGTACCTTCGGCGTCATGACGGCGGGGGCGGAACCAGAGATCGACAACCGAATGCTCTCCCACATACCCGGGCGGATCGCGCCCACCGCCCATCGCGGCTGGTGGATCTTCGTCGGCCTGGTGCTGCAACTCGCCGGCATCGGCGGCCCGGCGGTCTACGTGTGGACCAAGGCGAAGCACCAGGACGTCGGCGGGCTGATCACGGTGGCGACCGTCAAGCTCGCGTGGCATGAGTCGCTGCACGTCAAGGCGGGCGTCGAGATCCTCGTCGGTGGCGCGGTGCTGTTCGCGATCGGCAGCGTGGCGCTGGCCCGGCCCTTCGCAAAGCACTGGCTCACGCTGGTGGTCGGCGTACCGATCGCGGCTCTGTGCGGTGCGCTCGTGCTGGGGGCGGCGGCGCTCGTCGTGGCGCTGCTGGTGCTCATGTTGGAAGGCGGGGGTGATCTCAGCGGCTGGGGAGGCGGACGCTCCACCGCCAAGAAGAAGCCCGACGCGGAGCCGCACCTGCAACCTGCGGATCTGTCCGATCAGCCCGGCGAGATCTCCTAGTAGCGCCCTGGGGCGTCGAAGCCTGTTCTGGCGCTGCCTTCGCGTGGTCGCGCGTACGGCCATCGCCAGATCGGCGGCAGTGCAGTAACGCGGGTCCCGCGCCGTGCAACCTCGAGCCGCCTCCGCATCGTGTGAACTCCGACGGACCGGACGGCGGCACGACGCGAGGGGCGGGGCACGTGCGCGAACCTGACGAGGCGGAGTTCACAGCGGTGGTGGCGGCCCGTGCCCACTCGCTGCGCCGCCTGGCGTACCTGATGTGCGGCGACTGGCACCGGGCCGAGGACCTGGTGCAGAACGTCTTCCTCAACCTGTACCGCAACTGGGCTCGGGTGCAGCGGCGCGACAGGCTGGACGCTTACCTCCGCACCTCGCTGATGCGCGCCGCCGTCGACGCGGGCCGGCACCGGACGCGGCGGGAGCAGCCCTTCGGTGAGGTGCCGGACAGTCCCGCGCCGCCGGATCCCGGTTGTGAGGACCGTGACGCGCTGCTCGCGGCCCTGTCCGAGGTGGCGCCGGGCCAACGTGCCGTGCTGGTTCTCCGGTATTGGGAGGACCTGAGCGTGGAGGAGACCGCCGCGATCCTCGGCCTGTCGTCCGGCACCGTCAAGAGTCAGGCCGCCCGCGGTCTGACAGCGCTGCGCGGGGTACTCGCGAGACCCGCGTTCAGCGATTTCCACGACAAGTGACCACAGCATAGGAGCGGACCTGTGTCCGAAGACGATAACGCTCGCGAGCTGTTCGAAAGGCTCCGCGGGTTGCCGGAACCGACGTGGAATCCCAATGGCGCGGAGCTGTTCGCGATCGGTCGCCGGCGCCGGTACGCCCGCCGCCGGGCGACGGTCGCAGGCGGTACCGCCGCCGCGCTCGGCATCGCCCTCGCCGCGATCACGGTGTCGGGTACGTCCTCCTCACCAGGCCCGGCCAGTGGACCGCCGACGGGCAACAGCCCCACCGGCAGCAGCTCGAGCCCTTCGGCCCCTGAGACCTTCGAGCTGCCGCCCACGGTGCCGCCCCATACCGGCGACGAACGCGCGCTGGACTACTCCGACACTTCCACCCTCACGCTGAAGGCAGGAACCGATGCGACGCTCGGCGAACTTCCCGTGGCTCGGACCCCTGCGGAGGAGCGGACCCAGATGGCCATCTTCAACAAGGTCGATCCCGGACTGAACCATCTGCACGGGACCAGCCCGTCATGGAGAGGCCGCACGGTCGCTCCGAACCTCGGCGCCGACTTCCTCATCGCGGGCAGCATCTCCTACTGGACGACCGGTGCCGTCCCGGACACCCACGACGCAGTGACGAGCCTGGTCGGGCCAGCCATCGGCTCGCTCGAAGTGGACATCGTCCCGGAACGCGACCCTGATGGGGCCGAACAGCCGTTGGGAAACACCTCCAAGGCGGGCGCACCGTGTGGCCTGGAGTATGCGGCCTCTGAGTTCGCCCTGCGCGACGGTCACGCAACGGGGCAGTGGACGCAGTGTGTGACCCGCGATATGCCCGGGAACGTTCAGATCTCCTACGCCGAGCGCACCGTCCCCCAAGGCCACGAGACCATGGCCGTGCGCCTGGCGAGGACGAAGAACGGCGACGGTGCCGTCATCATCATGGCGACCGACTTCACCCTCGCCGGCCGCGCGAAGCTGACCTCCGATCCCTTCACCGGCCAACTGCTGGCGGATGCTTTGGCGGAGCCGGACGTCTCGTCCTCGCTGACCGGCTGACCCGGCAGTGACCGCTCCACCACGACAAGCGGCGGCGGCCGGGCCCCTCAACCCGGCCGCCGCCCTGATCGAGCAACGATCACCCAGCGGAGCTCACCAAGCGACGGTCACCGATAGCGTCGCGGCCGTCCCCAGTGAAGTCAGTCTCCGACGTCTGTGCATGATGCCTCTCCTATCAGCCCTTGACGGCACCCGCCGTCAAGCCCTTGACGAGATACTTCTGCAGGTAGAGATAGATCAGGACCACCGGGATGCCGGCCAGCAGCGAGCCGGCGGCGAACTCGCCGTAGTCGGTGTTGTGGTTGCCGGAGACCAGCCCGAACAGGCCGACGGCCAGGGTCTTGTGCGAGGTGTCGGTGAGGAACACCCCGGCCAGCAGGATCTCGTTCAGCAGGCCCACGAACGAGAACAGGCCGACGACCACGAGCATCGGCGAGGCCAGCGGGAGCGTGACCCGGAAGAACACCTGGGCCTCGGTGGCGCCGTCGATGCGGGCGGACTCGTCCAGCTCCTTGGGGATGGTGTCCAGGTATCCCTTGAGCAGCCAGGTGTTCACGCCCATCGCGCCGCCGAGGTAGACCAGGATCAGGCCGAGCGAGGTGTTCAGACCCGCGGCCGGCAGGACGTCGCCGATGCTGATGAAGGTCAGGTACAGGGCGGCCAGCGAGATGAAGTTCGGGAACATCTGCACGAGCAGGATGCCGGTGAGTCCGGTACGCCGGCCGCGGAAGCGCAGCCGGGAGAAGGCGTAGGCGCCGCTGACGCCGATCAGGACGTTGAGGAGCGCCGAGGTTCCGCAGATCACCAGGGTGTTGACGTACCAGCGGACGTACGGCGAGTTCTTGTCGTGGAACAGCTTGGAGAAGTTGTGCAGGCTCGCGCCCCTGGGCACCAGCGAGGTCGTGGACAGGGTGCCGGTCGGGTTCAGCGCCGCCGAGACCAGGAACAAGATCGGTATCAGGGCGAACGCCAGCGCGGCCAGGCCTATCAGGTGGCGCCACCACAGCCGTTCCCTCATCGCGCGTACACCTCCTCCAGGGTGCGGGTCTGCCGGAAGCCGGCATAGGAGATCAGGCCGACCAGGACGAAGATCAGGAACGAGATCGCCGAGGCCAGTCCGTACTGCGCGCCGTGGCCCCCGAACGCCAGCCGGTAGGTGTAGCTGATCAGGATGTCGGTCTGGCCGGCGGTGGAGCTGCCGCTGGGATACGGCCCGCCGTCGGTCAGCAGCCGGATCACGTTGAAGTTGTTGAAGTTGTAGCCGAAGGAGGCGATCAGCAGCGGCATCGCGCCGATCAGCACGGTCGGCATCGTCACCGAGCGGAACACCCGCAGCGGTGAGGCGCCGTCGACCCGCGCGACCTCCTTCAGCTCCTGCGGCACGGCCTGGAGCAGGCCGGAGCAGACCAGGAACATGTAGGGGAAGCCGAGCCAGAGGTTGGTGAGCAGGACCGAGCCGCGCGCGGCCCACGCGCCGCCGAGCCAGTCGATGTGCGTGCCGAACAGCTTGTTCAGCAGGCCGAAGTCCTTGTTGTACATGCTCGACCAGACGAGCGTGGAGATGAACGCGGGCAGGGCGTAGGGCAGCAGGAGCAGGGAACTGTAGACGCGCCGGCCGCGCATCCTGGGATGGTCCATGACCACGGCGAGGATCAGCCCCAGGCCGAAGGTCGTGACGACGGACAGGAACGCGAAGGCCACCGTCCAGGTCAGGACTCTGAAGAAGGGCCCGCGAATGGCCGCGTCGGTGAGGACGGCTCCGAAGTTCTTCAGGCCGACGTTCACCTTCCACCCGATCGGCAGCGTCCGGCCGGAGCCGTCGGCGGCCTGGAAGGCGCCGTCCGATTCCTTGTAGACCGTGCCGGTGCGGGTGTCGGTCATGGTGTGCGCGGAGGCGTCGTACTTCATGGTGAACTGGCCGACGTAGGCCTGGGACAGGCCGACGGACTTGATGAAGCCGTCAGGCGTGGGGACGGCGAACGCCTTGAGCCGGTCGCCGAGGCCGTTGACCTGGATGCCGGTCAGGATGTGCCAGCCCCGCGCGGTGACCACCTTGCCGGTGATCGGGTCCTTCGACACCTCCGGATCCGGCACCGGCGTGAGCCCGGAGGTGTCACCGCGCAGGACCTTGCCGTCCTGGTCGGTGAGGAAGAACACGAACGAGCCGGCGGTGTCGGCGCCCTTGGTCGCCACCGACAGCTCATAGCGCTTCGCGCCGGGGCTCTCGACCACCGAATCGGCCTGGATCTGGGCGACCGCCTCGCTTCTGGTGAGCCGGTGGCCGTCTCCGTAGTCGGTGAAGGCGGTGTTGATCGTGTAGGCGATCGGATAGACCTGGAACGCCAGCAGCAACAGTGTGCCGGGGACCAGGAACCGGGCCGCGATCCGCTTCGGGCTCAGGTAGACGTACGCCAGGATCGCGGTCACCGCGACGCTGATCGCGACGCCGGTCCACGAACGCCGGTCGACCAGCGCCGGGATCGTGAACACCGCGAAGGCCGCGACCACTCCGACGAAGACGACCCGCGGCCACGACAGGCGCGCGAGACGGTCTGCGGGCATGGCCACTCCCCTGCTTTCTCTCGGCTCCGGCGGTGCGGCGGCCCCGGGGGGACCTGGGCCGCCACACCGCCGGAGGCTTGCGGTTGTGGGACGTGCTGGGTGGATCGGATGGTGGGGACCGGGCTGCCCGCTATCCCTTGGCGATGGCCGCCTTGATCTGGGTGGCCGCGTCCGCCATCGACGTGTTCGGGTCCGCGCCGCCGACGATCGCCGCCTCGGCGATCCCGAGCGGACCCCACACCGCGGACATCGCGGGGATCTGCGGCAGCACGACACCGTGCGCGGCGGCGTTCTGGAACGCGGCGATGTCCGGATCGGTCTTGGACACGTCGTCGTAGGCCTCGGTCAGCGCGGGCGCCCGCGGGTCGACCTTGTACAGCGCTTCCTCGACGTCCTTGCGCGTCAGGTAGTTCAGCGTGAACTCCTGGGCCAGCGCGGTGTTCTTGGCCTTGGCCGAGACGTAGAAGGCCTGCACGCCGACGAACGGCTGCGACGGGCCCTGGCCCGTGAACCCGGGCACCGCGCTGATCGCGTACTTGATGCCGGCCTTGCGGACCTGCTCCAACGCCCACGGCCCGGAAACCAGGTACGGCGTCTTGCCGGAGGTGAACAGCGACACCGCGTTGTTGGCGTCGATGGAACGCTTGAAGACGTTCTGGCCCTTCTCGCCGTACTTGGCCAGCTGGGCCCCGAACGCCTTGGCGCCGGCGCTGTCCACGCCGATCTGCGCCGGATCGTAGGTGCCGTCGGGCTTGGCGCCGAAGATGAAGCCGCCCGTCGAGCCGAGCAGCGGCTGCATGGTGTAGGGGTCGCCCTGCTGGCCGATCTGCAGCGCCAGCGCCTCGGAGGCCTTGCCCGCCTTCACCGCGTCCTGGCCGTTCTTCACCAGGTCCTCGAACGTCGCCGGATTCGCCGATGCCTCGGCGGTGTTGGTGATCAGCGCGAGGTTCTCGGTCGCGTACGGCACGCCGTACACCTGGCCGTTGTACGTGACCGCGGTCAGCGCCGTCTTCTGGAACGCGCCCTTCTGGTCGGCGGTCAGCGGAAGCGGCGCGATGGTGCCGTTCTGCACCAGGTTGCCGATCCAGTCGGTGGCGCCGACGACGATGTCCGGACCCTTGCCGGCGGCGGTCGCGGTCACGTACGCGGACTGCAGGTCGTTGGCCACGGCCTGCACGCTCACCGAGATGCCCTGCGAGGACGCGAAGCTCTTGGCGAAGTCCTGCAGGACCGGCGCGCGCTGGGCGTCGGTCCAGATCACCAGGTCGGTGTTGGGATCCCGGACCGGCGGGGCGGTGGAGGACGACGACGCGGCGGCCGGCGCGGAGCTGGAGGCGGAGGCCGAGGGGGTGGCGGCGCCGGAACCCGAGGAGGACGGGTTCGAGGCGGCACTCGGCTTGGAGGAGGAGCTGGAACAGCCGGCCACGGGAAGCGTTGCCGCTACGACCGCGATCGCGGCGATCGAGAGGGAGGGACGGTATCTCACCATGACCCCTTCGGTCAGTGGTTGCGGAAATGACGGGGACACCCCGCATCAGGGGTTTGATCGGAGTTTGATTCCGGCGCCGTCCGGCCGTGACTCGCCGTTAACACCGCCGACCATAACCGGAAACTCGCGCCGGGCAATCTGTTGCAGGTTCTTGCTGTTGCGTTTCAGATCCGCGCGCCGTTGTTTCTAGGTTTCCGCAAGAGGGGCCGTGGAGGCCCGGACGACGAGCTCCGGGAAGAAGAGGGACTCGGTCTTGCGGATGGTCACGCCGCGGATCTGGTCGATCAGCGTCCGGGCTGCGGCGACGCCCATCGACAGCACCGGCTGCCGGACGGTGGTGAGCGGCGGGTCGGTGTATCCCATGAGGACCGAATCGTCGTATCCGATCACGGAAACGTCCTCCGGGACCCGCTTGTGATGCTGCTTCAGGGCCCGGATCGCGCCCAGCGCCATCATGTCCGAGCCGCAGACGATCGCGGTGACGTTGCGCTGGAGCAGGCGCGAGGCGCCGGCGTAGCCGCCCTCGACGCCGGGGAACGAGATGTCGACCAGGTCCGGGTCGAAGCCGCCGGGGCCGAAGCGGGTCTCCGTCGCGGTGCGGTAGCCGGCCAGCTGGCGGCGGGCCGGGATGTGGCGGTCGGAGGCGATGAGCAGGCCGATGCGGCGGTGGCCGAGTTCGGCGAGATGGGCCACGGCGAGCTCCCCGGCGGCGCGGTCGTCGCAGGAGATGAAGGGGGCGTCGAGGTTGGGGACGAAGCCGTTGACGAAGACCAGCGGAAGGCGCTGGGCGACGAGGTCGCGGTAGCGGGAGTGGTCCTGGCCGGTGTCGGCGTGCATGCCGGAGACGAAGATGACACCGGAGACGCCGCGGTCCAGCAGCATGCCGACGTACTCGTCCTCGCCGGCGCCCTCAGGGGTCTGGGAGCACAGGACGGGCGTGAAGCCCTGGCGGGAGAGGTTGGTCTCGATGACCTGGGCGGCGAGGGGATAGATAGGGCTCTCGAGCTCCGGCAGCAGGAGGCCGACGAGGCCGGCGCTGCGGGGCCGGAGGCGGGAGGGACGTTCGTAGCCGAGGACGTCGAGGGCGGTGAGGACGGCCTTGCGGAGCTGGGGGCTGACGCCGGGACGCTCGTTGAGGACACGGGAGACGGTGGCTTTGCTGACGCCCGCTTGGCGGGCTATGTCGTCGAGGCGGGAAGACATGGGCGCAGTTTAGGGGGCCTGTTGCGAAACATGGAAGCAAAAGAGTGAAACACAGCGGCAAACATCGGCAACCCCTTACGGATCACGAGACGATTGCTTAGCGTCTGGCGCGTGATTCCTGCTGTTCATCTCTCACCAGCCCTTTCGGCCCACCACGACGGTTCGCCGCTGTACGTCGGCGATCCGGAGCCCCGCATCGGGGACAAAGTTGATGTTTTCGTGCGCACCGCGAAGGGGCTGGGAGCTTCGCGGGTGCATGTGCGGTCCACGCCTGACGGGGAACCGGCATACGTCGAGGCGCAGGTGGATCGGGAGGACGGGGAGGAGGTCTGGTGGCGGGCCAGTGTGCCCGTGGTCAATGCCGAGCTCGGTTATCGGTTCCTGCTGGAGACGCCGAGGCGGAGGATGTGGCTCAACGGCCTCGGTCTTTCCACGGCTGACGTCACCGATGGCGCCGACTTCCGCATCTCGACGTACGATCCGCCGCCTGCCTGGGCCGAGGGTGCGGTCCTCTACGAGATCTTCCCGGACCGGTTCGCCCGTTCCTCCGCTCATCCGATCACCGATCTTCCCGACTGGGCCGTTCCCAGTGACTGGGATGACCCGGTCGCCTTCGGCACTCCGAACGGGACCAAGCAGATCTATCGCGGGAGCTTGTGGGGCGTCGCCGAGAAGCTCGACCACCTGCGGGGTCTCGGGGTCGACGCGTTGTGGCTGACGCCGTTCTTCCCGGCGCAGTCGAACCACCGGTATGACGCGTCGTCGTTCGACTTCGTGGACCCCCTGCTGGGCGGGGACGCCGCGCTGAAGGAGTTGACGGCGCAGGCGCATCGCCGCGGGATGCGGGTCATCGGGGACATCACGCTGAATCACACCGGGGACGCGCATCCGTGGTTTCGGCGGGCTCAGACGGACGCTTCGAGCGTCGAGGCCGGCTTCTACTACTTCGAGGCCGACCGGAAGCACTACGCGTCGTTCTACGGTGTGCCTTCGATGCCGAAGCTGGACCACCGGTCGGAGGAGATGCGGCGGCGACTGTATGAGGGGCCTGAATCCGTGGTCGCACGCTATCTGACGGAGTTCGGACTCGACGGGTGGCGGGTCGACGTCGCGCAGTCGGCGGGGCGGTACGGCGCGGTGGATCTGAACGCGCGGATGGCGCGCGCGGTGCGGGCGACGATGCGGGAGGTCGCGCCGGATGCGCTGGTCGTGGCCGAGCACCAGTTCGACGCGTCGGAGACGCTGCGGGGCGATGGCTGGCACGGGACGATGGCGTATGCCGGGTTCACACGGCCGGTGCTGTCGTGGCTGGGTGCGGACGACACGCCGGAGTTGTGGGGGACGCCGGGGCGGCTGCCGGTTTACGGAGGCGAGGAGATGGTCTCCGTGATGCGGAGTTTCGCGGCGGCGATCCCGTGGCGGTCGTACACGCACAACATGACGTTGCTCGATTCCCACGACATGCCGCGGTTCCGGTCGCTGGTGGGGAGTGAGCGACAGCGGTTGGGGGTCGCGTTGCTGATGACGATGCCCGGGATGCCGATGGTGTTCGCCGGGGACGAGGTCGGGGTGCACGGGGCGCTGCACAACGAGGACGGACGGCGGGCTTTCCCGTGGGACGAGAGTGTGTGGGACCGGTGGACGTTGGAGTTGTACCGGTCGTTGATCGGGCTGCGGCGGGAGCATGCGGCGCTCCGTTCCGGCGGGTTGCGATGGCTGCACGCCGACAAGGACTTCGTGCTCTTTGAACGGGCGGTTCCCGGTGAGACGGTGGTGGTGCAGGTCAGTCGAGCTGCGCACGAACCATTGGTCGCGCCCTTCGCGGCGTCACATCTGCTGGGTGGACCGGACCTGACGCCGGGTGCGGCGATGCCTGCCGATGGGCCCGCTTTCCACGTGTGGAGCCGTGTGTGATGAGAGCTCTGTCTTCGACGACGCGTCCGTGGTGGCGTGACGCGGTCATCTACCAGGTCTACATCCGCAGCTTCGCGGACGGGAACGGCGACGGTGTCGGCGATGTCGCGGGCCTGCGCGCGCGCCTGCCGTATCTGTCCGCGCTGGGTGTGGACGCGCTCTGGTTGAACCCCTGGTACGCCTCGCCCCAGGTCGACGCCGGATACGACGTCAGCGACTATCGGCGGCTGGATCCGCTGTTCGGGACGCTCGACGACGCCGAGAGCCTGATCGTGGAGGCCCACGAACACGGCCTGCGGGTGATTCTGGACCTGGTGCCGAACCACACGTCGGATCAGCACCCTTGGTTCCAGGAGGCCCTGGCCGCCGGTCGCGGTTCCAAGGCCCGCTCCCGGTACCACTTCCGGCCGGGACGTGGTCCCGACGGCGCGAAGCCGCCGACGGACTGGCCGTCCATCTTCGGGGGCCCGGCGTGGACGCGGACGGTCGACGCCGACGGCGAGCCCGGCGACTGGTACCTGCATCTGTTCGCCCCCGAGCAGCCGGACCTGGACTGGACGAATCCGGAGGTGCGCGAAGAGTTCGAGGACATCCTGCGGTTCTGGCTGGATCTCGGCGTCGACGGTTTCCGGATCGACGTCGCCCAGGGCCTGACCAAGGACCCCGCGTTCCCCGATCTCGCCGATCTCGCCGGCCAGACCGCCGGCGGCATGCTCGACGCCGCCGGGACGGGCCACCCGTACTTCGATCGTGACGAGACGCTGGCGATCTACGAGGACTGGCGGCGGGTTCTGGACGAGTATGAAGGCGATCGGGTCTTCGTCGCCGAGGCTTGGGTCGCGGACGCTTCGCGCATAGCGCGCTACCTGGCTCCCAAGCGCCTCCACACCGCGTTCAACTTCGGCCTCCTGAGCTGTCCCTGGGAAGCCGATGCCCTCCGCGGCGAGATCGACGCGACGCTCCGTGTCCTGACTGGAATAGGGGCACCGGCCACGTGGGTGCTGTCGAACCACGACGTGATCCGGCACGCGACGCGGTACGGGCGCGCCAAGACGTCCCTGGGCGACGCGAAAGGCCTCTACGGCTCTCCGGTGGACCACGTCCTCGGCGAGCGCAGGGCCCGCGCCGCCGTGCAGCTGATCAACGCCCTCCCCGGCGGCACCTACGTCTACCAGGGCGAAGAGCTCGGCCTGCCCGAGGTCGAGGATCTGCCGCCGTCGGTATGGCAGGACCCGAACCGGCACCACACCGCTCACGTGGGCCCCGTCCGCGACGGCTGCCGGGTGCCTCTGCCGTGGTCGGGTATCGCGCCGACGTTCGGCTTCTCACCAGACGGCGCGAGCGCTCAGCCCTGGCTGCCTCAGCCGCCGGAGTGGCGCCACCGCACCGCGACAGCCGAGGAGCAAGACCCCCATTCCACCCTGAACCACTACCGCACCCTGCTCCGCGTCCGCCGTGAATGGCTGCACCGCGGCCTCGGCGACACGGCGCCCCTCGAATGGATCGACGCGCCGGCGGGCGTTCTGGCCTTCCGCCGCGGCGAGGTCGTCTGTTACGTCAACCTGTCCGACGAGGCGGTTCAGCTGCCGAAGGGATACCGGGTGCTGATCGCCTCCGAGCCGGTGGGCGGGGGGCGGCTGCCCGCCGACGTGGCGGCGTGGCTGGTTCGTCAGCAGTAAGGAGCCTGATTCGTCAGCGCCGTCGCGACCCGCATCCACACCCCGAACTGCCGGAACAGGTCCGGCGGGGTGCCGGTGGTCTGGACCGTGCGGGTGTCGACCTGGGTGACGCCTGGGATGCCCAGGAGGGTTTCGGCCACCGCGGAGGACTGCCAGCGGACGGCCAGGGTGGCGGTGGACGGTTCGCCGGTGGACGGTTCGCCGGTGGACCGCTCGCCGGTGGAGTCTTCACTGGCGGACGGTTCGCCGGTGCGCGGCGTCGCGAGCGCTGCGGCGACCGTCTCCTCGATCGCCGCCCTGGACTCGGCGTCGGGGCGGAGTTCGGCGGCGAAACGGCTGCGGACGTACTTCACCGCGACGGTGGCGATGGCGGGGTCCCAGGCGGTGGCCTCCTGGCAGGCGGCGTCGTCGCCGGCGAGGACGGCCACCGGGACCCCCATCGCGGCGGCGGAGGCGTGGACCAGGCCGATCTCCCCGGTGGGCCGCTCGTCGAGCCACATGTCCTCGATCTCGTGGCCCATGAAGCTGTGGCTCAGGACGCCGTGGGCGCCGGCGCGGGAGTGGTAGCCGACGCAGACCATGGCGTCGAAGGCGGGAGTGAGGCCCTCGACCATGCCCATCGTCTTGGGCTTGCCGCGGATGAGGCGGGCGGCCGGGTGGAGGGTGTCGGACACGAGGTTGCGCATGGGGCCGTGGGCGTCGTTCACGACGATCTCGGTGGCCCCGGCGCGCAGGGCGCCGCGGACGGCGGCGTTGACGTCGTCCGTCATCGCGCGCCGTCCGCGCTCGTAGTCGCGGCCCCCGGGCTGGACGTCGTCAGCGTCGACGAGCCCGGTGATCCCCTCCATGTCCGCGCTGATGTAGATCCGCATACGGACGTTTGTAGCACGCCCTACTTTTGGGCGAGCTTGTCGGCGACGAGCTGGCCGGCGGCGGCGTAGTCCTCGGTGGTGACCTCCTGGAACCACACGTGGACGGTCTCGGCGGGGGCCTTGTAGACGTCCACCATCGCGTCGGTGATGCGGGCCACCAGCTCGCGCTTCTGCTCGACGGTCTTGGGCATCTGCTGGATGGTGATGTTCGGCATGATGGCCTCCTGTGCTCCTCGGTCTGGTTCTTCGTTCCCCTTGCGAGATCCAGTTCATCGCGGATCGCCGGGGCGAACCAGACGCGGTGCGGACCGGCAGCCATCACGAATCGTGATCGCAGGCCTGCATCAGGAGGCTGAAATGCGGGGTCGGGGCGGAGCGGCGGACGACCAGGTGGGTCATCAGGCTCAGGCCCGGGGGTTCGAAGGGGAGGAAGGCCACCCGGCGGTTGTTGATCTGGGCGGCGTGGGCGGCGTAGACGACGGTGTAGCTGGTGCCGTCGGTGCCGATGGCGGCCAGGGTGTCGGCGAGCCGGGTGTAAGGGGTCGACGAAGTCGGTTCGTGGCCGGCGGCGTGGAAGGCGCCGACGATCAGGTCCACCAGCGCCGGGTTGTTGCGGCGGGTGGTGAGGCGCAGGCCGAGCGGGGCGAGGGCGGCGTAGGTGGCGTACTCGTCCTGGGCGACGGGGTGGCGGGCGGGGACGGCGGCCACCAGTTCGTCGGGCCACAGGGGCACGACGCGCAGGCCGCGGCCCTCGTCGGGGACGGTGCCGCGGACGAAGGCGGCGTCCAGGGATCCGTCGGCGACCCGGTCCAGGCGTTCGGAGGTGGGGCCGGTCGTCACCAGCTCGACGGCGAGGTCCGGAGCCAGGCGCAGGATCTCGTCCAGGACCTGCTCCAGCCGCTCCCCCAGTCCGGAGCTGGTGCCGATGCGCAGCGGCGCGCCGTGGACGCCGGCGGCCGACGCCACCGCCGAACGCGCGCGGGCCACGGCGGTGAGGACGTCACGCGCCTGCGGCAGCAGCGCCCGCCCGGCCGGGGTGAGGCGCACGTGGCGGGGCGAGCGGTCGAACAGCTCGGCGCCGAGCTCGCGTTCCAGGCGCCGCAGCTGCTGGCTGACGGCGGGCTGGCCGATGTGCAGCTTCTCGGCGGCACGGCCGAAGTGCAGCTCCTCGGCCACGGCGACGAAGTACTCCAGCTGGCGCAGTTCCATACCGATCAAGGTATCGCCGGCACGCGGCGGCTGGAAAAGATCTCCCGCGGGCACCGATGAGTCCGGGACCGGCGGGTCGTCTTACCCGGTGAAGCCGCTTGCGAGAGGATGACGACGATGAGCTACGCCGAGGTCAACGGGCTGAACCAGTACTACGAGGAGCACGGCGACGCCCCGGTGACGGCCGAGCACCCGGCCATGGTGCTGCTGCACGGCGGCCTGGGCGGCGGGGACATGTTCGGGCCGATCCTGCCGGCCTTGTCGGCGCGTCGCCGGGTGATCACGGTGGACCTTCAGGGCCACTCCCACACCGCGGACGTCGACCGCCCCATCCGCCTGGAGACCTGCGCCGACGACATCGCCGCGCTGATCCGCCACCTCGGTCTGGGCCGGGCCGACATCGTGGGCTACTCGTTCGGCGGCGGGGTGGCGCTGCGCTGCGCGATCCAGCACCTGGACGTGGTGCGCAAGCTGGTCGTGGTCTCGTTCCCGTTCCGGCGCGACGGGTTCTATGCGGACGTCCTCAAGCAGCAGGAGCAGATGGCGCCGGAGGCGGCGCCGTTCATGAAGCAGACGCCGATGGGGGAGCTGTACGAGCGCACGGCGCCGCGCCCGGAGGACTTCGGCACGCTGATCGGCAAGATGGGCGACCTGCTGCGCATCCCGTTCGACTACTCGGAGGAGATCCGCGAGCTGGAGATTCCGACCGAGCTGGTGTTCGCCGACGCCGACACGTACAGCCTCCAGCACGTCAGCGACTTCTGGGCCCTGCTCGGCGGGGGCCGGCAGGACGGAGGCTGGGACGGCTCCGGCCGTCCGGGGCCGCACCGGCTCGCGGTGCTGCCGAACACGACGCACTACAACGTGTTCGAGTCGCCGGCTCTGGTGACGGCTGTGGACGCATTCCTGGACGCGTAAGGGGAAGACGGGGTCGGCTTCGAGCCGCGCGGCCTGAGGGGGTCCGCGCGGCTCGTGCCGTTTCCGGCGGTCAGCCCAGCACGTCCTTCAGGTCGTAGTCGGCCGGCACGTCCAGCTGGTCGTAGCGGCACGACTCCGGCTCGCGGTCCGGCCGCCAGCGCACGAACCGGCCGTTGTGCCGGAAGCGGTCGCCTTGCAGCTGGTCGTAGCGGACCTCGCAGACCAGCTCCGGCCGCAGCGGGACGAACGACACGTCCTTGCCGGCGTTCCAGCGGTGCAGGGTGCCGGGGCGGCGGTGGGCCTCGTCGCCTTCGGCGGCGTCGACCCAGGGGTGCGACTCGCCTTCGGCGAGGAGGTGGGGCGCGAGCTCGTCGATCAGCTCCTTGCGGCGGGCCATGGTGAAGGCGCTGGCGCCGCCGACGTAGTTCAGGACGCCGTCGTCGCCGTAGAGGCCGAGCATCAGGGAACCGACGATGGGGCCGGTCTTGTGGTGGCGGTAGCCGGCGACGACCACGTCGGCGGTGCGTTCGTGCTTGACCTTCACCATGGTGCGGTCACCGGGGGTGTAGGGGCTGCGCGCCGGCTTGGCGACGACGCCGTCCAAGCCCGCGCCCTCGAAGCGTTCGAACCAGGTGCCGGCCTGCATGGCGTCGTCGGTGGCGCGGGTGACGTGCACGTGGGCGTGCGCGCGCACGGCTTCGAGCAGAGCCGCCCGGCGCTCGCTGAAGGGGGCGGCGGTCAGATCGCGGTCGCCGAGGGCGAGCAGGTCGAAGCCGATGAAGGACGCCGGGGTCTGTTCGGCCAGCAGCCGGATCCGGGAGGCCGCGGGGTGGATGCGGTCGCTGAGGCGGTCGAACTCCAGGCGGCCGTTCTGCACGACCACGATCTCGCCGTCGACGACACAGCGTTCGGGCAGCGCCTCCTTCAGGGACGCCACCAGTTCCGGGAAGTAGCGGTCGAGATCCTTGCCGCCGCGGCTGCCGAGCACCACCTCGTCACCGTCGCGGAAGACGATGCAGCGGAAACCGTCCCACTTGGGCTCGTAGAGGTAGTCCCCGACCGGGACCTTCGCCGCGGACTTGGCCAGCATCGGCTCGACGGGCGGCATGACCGGGAGGTCCATCAGCTCGCACTCCCCTCTTCGTCGGTGCTGGGGCGGGCCTTGGACGGCTGCACCCGCTTGGGCTCGCCGGGCATCTTGGGGAAGTCGGGCGGATACGGCAGGTCGCCCAGGCCGCGGTCCTTCTCGTCCCGGTCGGCCATCTCCAGCAGCCGTTCCAGGCTGTGGGCGACGTCGTCGATCTCGGCGTCCGCGTCCCCTTTCGCGGCCACGAGTGCCGGCACCGTCTTCACGGTGAAGTCGCCGGGCTCGACGTCTCCGAGATCGGCCCACAGCACCGGCATCGACACCGTCGCCTCGGGCCGGGCCCGCGGCGAGTAGGCGGCGACGGTCATGCGGTCCCGCGCCATCTGGTTGAAGTCGATGAAGATCCGCTCGCCGCGCTCCTCCTTCCACCACGAGGTGGTGACCCGGTCCGGGCGGCGCCGCTCCAGCTCGCGGGCGAACGCGATGACCGCGCGCCGCGCCTCGACGAAGGTCCAGCGCGGTTCGATCCGCACCAGCAGGTGCAGGCCGCGGCCGCCGGAGGTCTTCACGAACGGCCGCATGCCGAGCTCCTCGAACAGTGCGTGCGCCTCGCCGGCGACGGCCACCGCCTCGGCGAAGTCGGTGCCGGGCTGCGGGTCGAGGTCGATCCGCAACTCGTCGGGGTGGTCGGTGTCGGCGCGGCGCACCGGCCAGGGATGCAGTTCGAGCGCGCCCATCTGCACCGTCCACACGGCGGTCGCCGGCTCGGTGATGCAGACCTCGTCGCCGGTGCGTCCGCTGGGGAACGTGACCCGGGCCGTCTGCGCCCAGTCGGGCATGCCCTTCGGCGCGGCCTTGGTGTAGAAGGACTTGCCGCCGCCGAGCCCGTCCGGGAACCGGTTCAGGGCGACGGGCCGGTCGGCCAGCCCGCGGAACACGGCGTCGGCGAGGTCCGCATAGTAGGTGGCCAGGTCGAGTTTGGAAACCCCGGCCTCCGGAAACAGCAGCTTGTCCGGCGAGGAGATCCGCACGCTCCGGCCACTGACCTCGACGTGCGCTTCGGCAGAACCCATGGACCGCAGGCTACGGGGCCGCGCCCGGCGGCGCACCCCTGGGGAGCGCGGGCCGGCGCGCCGTGCGGTTATCCCCGGCCACAACGGCGGACCGCCAGCCATGTGCATCAGAACAGTGACCTGGGGGCCACTTTCCGCGACCATTTTCAAGTGTGGGCGGGAAATACTCTCCCCGAAAGTCTGGAAAAGGTGCGGACATGGCGCGGGTGACGGTCGACAAGGAGAACCACCTTCCCGTCGACATCCACTATGAGGACCGGGGTTCGGGACGGCCGGTGGTGCTCATCCACGGCTGGCCGCTGTCGACCGGGCAGTGGGAGTTCCAGATCCCGGACCTGCTGGCGGCCGGGCACCGGGTGGTGGCCTACGACCAGCGCGGCTTCGGGGCCTCGGCCAAGCCGCGCGGCGGCTACGACCCGGACACCCTGGCCGCGGATCTGCACATGCTCCTGGAGCATCTGGATCTGCGGGAGGCCACGCTGGTCGCCTTCTCTTCCGGGGCCTGCGCGGCGGTCCGCTACCTGAGCCGGTTCGGCAACCAGCGGGTGGCGCGCCTGGCCCTGGTGTCTGCCGCCGGCCCCTACTTACGCCGCACCGACGGCCATCCCGAGGGGTTCCTCGAGGACGGCAGACTGCGCGAGTACCAGCGCTGCCTCACCGACGACCGGGTCAGCTTCCTGCACCGGTTCGCGACCAAGTTCTTCCAGGTGGCCGGCACCCCGGCGGCGCGGCCGCTCACGCCGCAGCCGCTGCACACCCGGGTCATCATGCTGGCCGCGGCGGCCAGCCACCGCGGCGTGATGCAGACGCTGGGGCAGACCGCGACCACCGACTTCCGCGACGATCTGCGGGCCGTCACCGTGCCGACGCTGGTCGTGCACGGCGAGGCCGACGCCGTGCTGCCGGTGGAGGCCACCGGGGCCCGGATCGCCGAGGCGGTCTCGGACTGCCGGCTGGTGCGGCTGCAGGGCGCGCCGCACGGATTGATCGTCACCCGCGCCGCCGAGTTCAATCGCGAACTGTCGGCGTTCCTGGAGGGGTGACGGGAGCGGGCGGCCTGGTCGTGCCCTCACCGGCCGCCCGCGTTCACCCCGTCTCAGGGAAGCCGGGTGGCGAGGACCGCCGAACTGCCCGGCGTGGTCATGACCTCGGTGGCCGTCAGCCGGGGATGGCCGAGGTAGAACAGCCGGAGTGCGTCGATCTCGCCGTCGTGGACCGGCGGCCAGGTCAGCGGCGGGGTGAAGTCGTCGAGGATCAGCAGCCCGCCGGGCGCGAGCAGATCGACGACCCGCTCGGGGTCCTCGCGTTTGCCGCCGCCGTCGCAGAAGAAGACGTCGAACGGCGCGTGGGATTCCAGCAGCCGCCAGTCGCCGACCAGGAACTCGACGCGGGGATCGTCGGGGAACAGGGCGGCGGCCCGGGCGGCCCGGTCCGGGTCGTGCTCGACGGTGACCAGGCGGGCGTTCGCGCCGAGGCCGGCGTGCAGCCACGCGGTGCCGACACCGACACCGGTGCCGCTCTCGGCGATCACCCCCTCGGGTTTGGCGGCGGCCGCCAGGGTCAGCAGGCGGCCGACCTCGGGGATGCAGCTCCCCGCGAAACCGGTCTCGGCGGCGTGGCGTTGGGCGGCCGCGACACGTTCGGGCAGCGGCCGTTCTGTCGTCTCCATGGCCGGTGACAGTATCCGTGTTCGCTGTCCGGGCCCGGTGGTTTCCGAGCGCCGGTCCTCGGGACCGCCTCAGTACCCCTGGCCCTGACCGGCTCCGGCGGCCAGGGCGCAGTCGATCTCGTAGGCCAGGCTCAGCTCGGCCACCGACCGCGGGTTCGCCAGCAGGCGCCCGGTGCGTTCCTCCAGCCGGCGCAGGCGGTAGCGGACGGTGTTCGGGTGCACGAACAGCCGCTTCGCGGCCTCGGCGGCCGAGCCGTCGCTGTCCAGCCAGACGCCGAAGGTGGTCAGCAGCAGGGTGCGGTCGTCGTCGGGCAGGCCGTCGAGGCCGCCCAGGACGCTGTCCGCGACCTGCGGCATGATGTCCGGCGCGCTGGCCGCGGCCGCCGAGAGCGGGTCGCGCCCGAAGACCACGACGGTGCGGCGCTCCTGCGCGCCGCGCATCGCGATCCGGGCCAGGCGCATGGCCTGCGAGGTGGACAGCAGGTGGTCGTAGGGCGGGCTGACGCCGACCCGGCCGGTGCCCTCGGCGGCCAGCGCGGCGACCAGCTTGTCGAACTGGTCGCCGGGGCGGGGCAGCGAGGCCACGCCGACCTCGACGTCGTGCATCAGCCGCCAGGCCGAGTCGATGCCCATACCGCCGAGCTCGCGCTCGATGTGCGGCAGGCCGTACTCGCCGGCGTTGGGCACACGCGCGGCGATCACCACGTAGGGGCCGATGGTCGGCAGGCGCAGCAGCTCGGCGGCCTCCCAGACGTTGGTGTCGTCCAGGCGGCCCTCCAGCAGCGCCTGGACCAGGGCGGCGCGCTGCTGCTCCTCGCGGCGGGCCTGGTACCGGAGCTCTTCCTTGTAGGCGGCGGCGCTCTCCCGGGTGAAGGCGTCGAGGGTGTCCATCACCTCCGAGGCCGCGCGCAGCGCCGCCTTCGTGGAGAGCCCGACGACGTCGGCGGCCTCGGCCAGCTGCTTCCACAGCACGCCGAAGGCGATGCGGTAGCCGTCCATGATCACGGTGAGCGGGATGCCCTCCATGGCGCGCTCGCGGCCGGAGGTCGCGGCGGGCCGGGCGTCCGGCGGCATGTAGCGGGTGATCGGCTCGAACGCGAAGTGGATGTGGTCCTTGATGGTGGCGTGGAGCGTCTCCGGCTCGATCATGCCGATGTAGAGCGGGAACTCCTCGGCGACCCGGGTCAGCACCAGCTCGGTGAGCTCGTCGGTGCGGGCCAGCATCAGGCCGGCGAGTCGGGCTATCTCAGCGTCTACCGGGGTCCGGGAAGCGATCTGCACAAACTCAATGTAGCGGCGGGGACACGGTGCGGAAGGGGTATTCGGGGCCTGATCCGCCCGGCATCCCGCCATCTCCCGGCGCGACGGGAATCAGTCGCCGATCTTCTCGAACACCAGGTCGGCGATGGGCCGGCCGTCCCGCACGCCGCGGCGCTCGTAGCCGGTGACGGGGCGGCCGACGGCGTCGCGGGGCGCGTAGCCGGAGCCGCCGGGGTAGCGGTTCCGCAGGCCGGTGTCGGCTTCGAGCACCTCGAGCATCTGCTCGGCGTACTCGGCCCAGTCGGTGGCGCAGTGCAGGACGCCGCCCGGGGCCAGGCGGTCCCGGATCAGGGCGACCGTGT
This sequence comes from Catenulispora subtropica, assembly GCF_039531675.1. Taxonomy (NCBI): domain Bacteria; kingdom Bacillati; phylum Actinomycetota; class Actinomycetes; order Catenulisporales; family Catenulisporaceae; genus Catenulispora; species Catenulispora subtropica. The sequence goes on along the minus strand of NZ_BAAAQM010000025.1, from coordinate 113,590 downwards.
CCGGCTGGATGATGCGGCGCTTGTGGTGCTTGGCCTTGGGCCAGGGGTCGGGGAAGAAGACGTGCACGGCGGCCAGCGAGCCGGGCTCGACGCCGTCGCGAAGCAGGAACAGCACGTCGCCGCGGGCCACCCGGACGTTGGTCAGGCCGCGGGCCTCGGCCAGGGCGATCAGATTGCCCAGGCCCGGGGTGTGGACGTCGGCGCCGAGGTAGTCGCGCTCCGGGTCGGCGGCCGCCATCTCGGCGGTGGCCTCGCCCATGCCGCAGCCGATCTCCAGCACCAGTGGGGCGCGGCGCCCGAACAGGCGCTCGCGGTCGAAGGGGCCGTCGGGGGCCACCTCGGGGGTGTGGTACGTGTGGTGCGGGTCCGCGATGGTGTAGCCGTAGACGGACCAGAGCCTGGTCAGGGCGTCAGCCTGGGTGGTGCTGGCCCGGCCGCGTCGGGGGTGGAAGGTGCGTATCAAGCCGTGACGGGCGTGACGCTCGGGCTCGGCGGGCCGGGCGGTTTCGGCGGGCTGAGCAGGCTGGGCCGCGGGGTCGCCGGCCGTCATGGCCTCCGCCGTTATCGGGTCCACCTCTATCGCGTCCGCGTCCACCGGGTCGTCGTGCACCGTCTCCACCCGCACAGCCTACCCGCCGGAACGATCGTCGCCGGTCAGCGCGGCTCGAGCACGAACAGCGGGATGGCCCGGTCGGTCTTGGCCTGATAGTTGTCATAGTCCGGCCACGCCTCGACGGCGCGCGCCCACCACTCCTCCTTCTCCTGCCCGGTGGCCTCGTGCGCGAGGTACGGCTTCTTCGTGGCGCCGTCCTGCAGCTCGACCTCGGGGTGGGCGATGATGTTGTGGTACCAGACGGGGTGCTTCGGGGCGCCGCCCATTGAGGCGACGACGGCGTAGGTGCCGTCGTGCTCGACGCGCATGAGCGGGGTCTTGCGGATGTTGCCGGACTTGGCGCCGATGGTGGTGAGGATGACGGTGGGCTTGCCCATCAAGGTGTTGCCCTGGGTGCCACCGGAGCTCTCGTAGAGCTCGACGGTCTCGCGGACGTAGTCTCGAGGGCTCGGGGCATATTCGTGGCCTGCGGTCATGGTAGTCCAGTCAATAGCAAATCCCGTCGCTTGTGTCGGAGGCGTGCGGGAGACTTCCGGCCATGGCGACCAAGTACTTGTTCTTCTGGGGTCACACGCCGAAGCGTGCGGGGGTGCTCGGGCAGGAGTGTCTGAGCCAGTGGTTCCCGTCGCCGTTCGTCGTGGACGGGAACCGGTTCGCGACGGCCGAGCACTCCATGATGTGGGGGAAGGCGCAGCTGTTCGGGGACGCCGAGGCGGGCGAGAAGATCCTCAAAGCGAACCACCCGCGGCAGGCCAAGGCCCTCGGCCGGTCGGCGATCCGCGGGTTCGACGAGGAGACGTGGGTCGCGAACCGGCTGGACATCGTCACGGCGGGGAACGTGGAGAAGTTCCGGCAGAACCCGGAGATGCTCACCTTCCTGCTGGGCACGAAGGACCGGGTGCTGGTCGAGGCCAGTCCCCTGGACCGGATCTGGGGGATCGGCCTGGCCGCCGACGACGAGCGGGCGCAGGACCCGGCCCGGTGGCGGGGGCTGAACCTGCTCGGCGAGGCTCTGATGCGGGCCCGGGCCACGCTGCGGGGTGAGTGAGTGAGCTTCAGCTGCCACGCGAAGCGGGCCCGGGATCCGGAGGTGCCGTTCGCCTGGCGGGTGTCCTCGGTGCGCAGCTGCGTGGAGCGGTATGGGCCGCTGGGGTTCCACGCGACGCTGGCGTTCGTGGCGTCGCAGGTCGGGCCGCTGCGGCGGGATGAGGCCACGATGCTGGCGTCGTTGGAGCTGCTCGAACGCAGTCGGCAGGTGTGGCGGCGGGAGAAGGAGGAGTTCGCCGCGCTCCGGAAGGCGGAGAAGGCGGTGGGGCGGCGGACGCTGGGATCGGCGGTGCGGAACGTCTACCGGTGCGACCGGTGGCACGCGGATCCGCAGGCGGGTGCGGCGTTCGCGGTGGGCTACTGGCGGCGGGTGCGGCGGCCGGCGTTGATGGGGGCGGAGGGCGATCCGGTGGTTCCCGACGTCGATGCTCTGGTCGACGCCTACTGTTTCGGAGCAGCGAGCCGGGATCCGGCGTTCGCGACGCGGATCACCGCGGTGCTCGGTCGCATCGACGGCGACCGAAGCTTCGCCAGCTGGGATGCTGACCGCGTCGGGTTCTCTCGACGCGGTCAGCTGATGGAGGTGCTGCATCACCTCACGGTGGCAGTGGCCGGAGCGGAGCAGGTGTACCGCTAGGCGTCGCGCACTCGCATCGTCACCCCGCCGACGGCCAGCGCTCCGAACGCCCACACCGCCAGCACCCCGATGCCCTGCCACGGTGTCAGCGGCTGCTGCGCGAGATCGGTGGTGGCCTGGATGGTGAGACCGGCCTGCATCGGCCCGATCTGCTCCGCGTGCCGGTGCCAGTCCGGATTCGAGATCACCATCGCCACGATCGGGAACAGGTAGAGCAGCCCCAGCACCGCCCCGATCCCCGACGCCGAATCCCGCACCAGTGCCGTGATCCCCACCGCGAGCAACGCCACCAGCACCAGGTAGAGCACGGAGCCGCACGCCGCGCGCGCCGTCGCGGCCGTGGCCAGGCGCGGACCGTAGCCGTTGGCGGCGGTGAAGCCGTTCCCGGGCAACAGCACGAGCGCGGTCAGCGCCGAGCCCAGCACCGCCACGGTCCCCGCCGCGGCCGTCAGCACCGTGACCACCAGTGCCTTGGCCGCGAGCACCGCCTCGCGCCGGGGGACGGCGGCGAAGGTCACCCGGATCATGCCGGTGCCGTACTCCTCGCCCACGGCCAGCACCGCCAGCACGGCCACCACCGCCTGCCCGAGCATCACCCCGAGCAGGCCCACCTTGGCCGGGTCCTGGCCGCAGTGCGGGCCGTCGCAGCTGACTCCGGCCGCCGACGCGGCGCTGAGGCCGACGGTGAGGACGACCGCGGCGGCCAGCAGCCAGGCGGTGCCGGCGACGGTGCGGAGCTTGGTCCACTCGGCGTGCACGGCGTCGGTGAAGACCCCGCTCACACGTCCCTCCGCGCCAGCAGCCGGTGTGCGAGCCCGTAGGCGGCGGCCGCGTAGAGGGCGAGGACGCCCAGGCCGAGCCAGGGTGAGAGCGGGAAGTAACCGTTGCTCGGGGTGTAGACCGCGGTGACCTGCGGCCAGGCGATCACCGTCTGCTGGACCGCGAAGGCCGCCGCCGGGGTGAGGCGGGTCAGCCATTCGGCGGCGCCGGCCGGCAGGACCGAGGCGACGGCCAGGATGTAGGGCACGACGATCACCACGATCACCGCCGCCACCGCGGCCGCGCCCCGGCGCAGGATCGCGCCCACGGCCAGGGCCAGCACGGCCGCCACCGCGAGCAGCGCCGCGGTGCCGGCCACCACGCGGACCTGGGCCGCGACGGAGGCGTGGAAGACGTACAGGCCCTTGCTGTGTTCCAGGGCGGTCACGGCCGGCACCGCCGCCGCCGCGGCGATCAGTCCGGTGGCGAACGCCGCCGTGCCGAGCACCACGGCCTTGGCGGCCAGCAGGCGGCCGCGGCGCGGGCTGGCCGCGAGCGAGGTCCGGATCAGGCCCCGACGGTATTCGGAGGTCATGGTCAGCGCGGCGACGACGATCACGGCGATCAGCCCGGCGAAGGTGCCGGCCAGCGCGCCCTCCACGGACTTGCCGGCGCCCGGGGAGATCGAGGCCGGGGCGATGTCACCGCTGCCGGTGACGGTGAAGCCGTCGGCATCGTTCGCGCTACTCGTGCCGCTCGTGCCGCTCGTGCCGCTCGTGCTGTTCGCCACCGCGCCGGTCAGCGCCAGCGCTCCCTGCGGCGCGCCCGGTCCCCCGGCCATGGCCCCGACCGGCGGCACGGTCCACGTCCCCGGGCTCCGGCCGGTCACGGTGATCCGGTCGAAGGTGCCGGTGGCCAGGCTCGGTCCGCCGTTCTCGCTGGTGCCCCCGAAGGAGGACCTGACGACCGAGTACTGCGGGGAGGCGGCGAACACGCCGACCTCGACGTCGTGCGGAAGGCCGGCCAGGTGCGCGGTGCCGAGGACGGTCCAGGTGACGCCGTCGGCGGAGTCGTAGCCGGTGAGCGTGTCCCCGGCGCGGGTCAGGCGCAGCCAGCGTGGCGCGGCGGCGGAGACCGGACCGGGCGGGCCGGCGAGGTCGGCGGTGTAGTCGTACTGCATCCGCACCCCGTGCCCGCCGGTGGCCAACACGGCGGCGTAGGCGGAGCCCTCCGCGGTGCCGTCCTTGACCAGGACCCCGGCCTTGGACCACGGCAGCAGGCCGGCGGCCAGGCCGGCCCGCGGGTCCTCGCTCGGCGGCCGGCCGCCCTGCGGGTCGTACCGACCGCTGAAGGCCGTCAGGCGCGCGGTGATGGTGCCGTCGCCGGACAGCGTGCGGTGCACGAAGGTCTTCTCGTCGACGACCTCCCGGCCGTCCGGGCCCCGGGGCGGGGCCTGTGGGCCGCACGTGCCGGGCTTGCCGTCCCCCCGGGCGCAGTCGATCTGGCTGCCGGCCGGCCCGAGCAGGCCGATCCCGACGGTGAGGAACACCGCGACCAGCAGTCCGGCCATCCAGCCGCGGACCGTGCGCAGCTTGGTCCACTCGGCGCGCACCAGATGCCGGAACGCGTCGCGGGGCGGGGCGGCGGCCATCACGCCACCTCCCCGGACCGGGCGGCCTCGGATCCGGCCGCCCGGAACTCGACCGCGTCCCGGGTGAGGTCCATGTACGCCTCCTCCAGCGAGGCCCGGTGCGCGGAGATCTCGGAGAACGGCACGGCGCCCGCGTTCAGCGCCCGCACCACCTCCTCGGACCCCAGGCCGTCGACGGTCAGGGTGTCCGGCCCGGTGACCGCGACCGTCGCGCCCGCCCCGGCCAGCGCGGCGGCGGCCTCGGCCCGGGCCGGGGTCCGCAGCATCACCCGGCCCCCGGAGGAGCGGGCGATCAGCTCGGCCACCGCGGTGTCGGCGATCACGGCGCCGCGCCCGACCACCACCAGGTGGTCGGCGCAGCCCTCGAGCTCGCTCATCAGATGGCTGGAGACCAGCACCGCCCGGCCCTCGGCGGCCAGCGCCTTGAGATGGCCGCGGATCCAGACGATGCCCTCCGGGTCCAGACCGTTGAACGGCTCGTCGAGCAGCAGCGCCGGCGGGTCGCCGAGCATCGCGGCGGCGATCCCGAGCCGCTGCCGCATGCCCAGCGAGTACCCGCCGGCCTTGCGCCCGATCACGGCGCCCAGCCCGGACTGCTCGACCACCTCGTCCACGCGCTTCGCGCCCAGCCCCTGCGAGTGCGCCAGCCACAGCAGGTGGTTGCGGGCGCTGCGCCCGGGCTGCAGGGCGGCGGCGTCGAGCAGCGCACCGACGTGGCTGAGCGGCCGCCGCAGCCGCGCGTACGGCACACCCCCGATCAGGGCCCGCCCCTCGTCCGGCGTGTCCAGCCCGAGGATCACCCGCATGGTGGTGGACTTGCCGGCGCCGTTCGGGCCGACGAACCCGGTCACCGTGCCGGGGGCGACGGTGAAGGTCATGCCGTCGAGGGCCGCGGTGGCGCCGTAGCGCTTGCGCAGACCCTGGACCGCTATCGCGGCCGACGGGGATGGTGCGGTCATGGAGGTCATGGTCCTGAAGGCTAGGTTCGGGCGGGTACCGGAATCGTCCCGCGAGCGAGCAATCCTGCACGTCCCCCGTATGGGGGAGATCGATCCCCACTGTGGGGGAGGCGTCCCCGGCCCCCCGCCGACCAGAATGAGGGCATGCTCCAGGAACGCGGCGAGAGCCGAGACCGCCCCGCGGCGCCGACGGGTGACGACCGGCCGGGCGCGGCGGCAGTGGTGGCGCGCGCCGCGGGAGGAGCCGGGGCGGGTGCCGGCCCCGATCGGCCGGCGCGCCTCGTCACGGGGGTCGGAGGCGTCGCCGGGCCGCCCACTCCCCCATCGCCTCCCCCCTCGCCTCCGCCATCGCCTCCGCCGGCCCCGCCCATCGCCGGCCGCACCGCGAACGGGTCCGGCGGCGACGGCAGCTCGCACGCCCCGCCGCACGACGCGGACCCTCTGTCGCCGGCCCGGCCGCAGTCCTCCGCTCCCCCGGTTCAGCCGCCTGATTCCGCGACCTGGTCCGAGCGCGGCCGCCGGCTGGTCGAGGCGCCGCACGTCCCGGCGCTGCCGGTCGTGGCCCTGACCGTCGCGGCGTCCGCGGAGGCGCTGATCCGCTCGTCGGTGCGGATCGCGGACGGAACGGCCACGCCCGCGACGCTGCCCAGCACGCTGTTCCTGGCGCTGTGCGCGACGGTCCCGCTCGGTTTCCTCGGCGCCCTGGGGGCCGCGACCGCGACGAGCGCGGCGGCGGTCCTGGCCGTGGCCACCACCCGGTCGCCGACCGTGGGCGCGGCGCTGGCCGTGGTGCTGGCGGCGTACCGGCTGGGCTGGGCTGCCGACGCGCAGCGGTTCCGGCGGGCGGCGTTCGCGGCGCCGGCCGTCCTGGCGCTCCCGTTCGCGGTCATCGCGCTGGCCGGCGCCCGCGACTCCGACGCGGGCGTGCTGGCCGTCTGTCTCAGCGTGCTGGCGCCCGCCGCCGCGCTGGCGGGGAACGCGGCGCAGGCCCGGACCCAGGCGCGCGTGCACCACGCGGCGCGGGAGGCCGTGGCCCGTTCGCTGGTCGAGCACACGGCGCGGGGGGAGCGGGCCCGGATCGCGCGCGAGCTGCACGATGTCGTGGCGCACCACATCTCGATGATCGCGGTGCAGGCCGAGACCGCCCGGCTCGCCACCCCCGGCCTGCCTCCGCTGGGCGCCGAGCGGCTGCTCGCCATCGGCGACACCGCGCGTGCCGGGCTCACCGAGATGCGGCGGCTGCTCGGCGTGCTGAAGGAGGACGTGGGCTCGGCGGACCAGGCCGCCGAGCGGCATCCGCAGCCCGGGCTGTACCAGTTGCTGACGCTGGTCGACGACGCGCGCCGCACCTCCGGCACCGCCACCCGCCTGATCGTCTCCGGCTCTCCCACGCCGCTCGACCCGGGGGTCGAGTTGGCCGCGTACCGGATCGCGCAGGAGGCGCTCACCAACGCCCGCCGCCACGCCCGCGGGGCCCCGGTCGACGTCGAGCTGCGGTTCGCCCCCGAGGCGTTGCGGCTGCGGATCCTGGACGCCGGCACCGGCGCGACGTCGAGGGACGCGGAGTCGGCGGCCACGGCCGGCGGCCACGGACTGTCCGGCATGCGGGAACGCGCCGCGTCCGTCGGCGGCCGGCTCGCCGCCGGTCCCGGTCCGGCCGGCGGCTTCCTGGTCGAGGCCTGGCTTCCGGCCGACCCGGTCGCGACACCCGCCGACAGGGGCGGCCGATGACCGCCGCGCCGCGGGGTCCGGAGACCGTCGAGGCGGCGCCGCCGATCCGCATCGTGATCGCCGACGACCACCACGTCGTGCGCACCGGGTTCGCCGCCCTGCTGGCCACCCAGCCGGACTTCGCCGTGGTCGGCACCGCGGCCGACGGTGAGGAGACGGTGCGGCTGTGCCGCGAGGTGGGGCCGGACGTGGTGCTGATGGACGTGCGGATGCCGGGCACCGACGGGATCGAGGCCACCCGCCGGGTCGTGACCGAGGCGGCGGCGCGCCGGGACGGCGGACCCAGGATCCTGATCCTCACCACGTTCGACCTCGACCAGTACGTCTACGACGCGTTGTCCGCCGGCGCCAGCGGCTTCCTGCTCAAGGACGCCACCGCGGAGCGCCTGTTCGAGGCGGTGCGCGTGGTCGCGGCCGGCGAGGCGTTGCTGGCGCCGGGCGTCACGCGGCGTCTGATCAGCGAGTTCGCCCGGCTGCGGCCCGTGGCCGGGCCTCCGGCCGGCGCGGGTGAGACGCGCACTGCCGCCTCGGTCTCGGTGACCCGGTCGCCGCATCCTCCGCCGCATCCTCCGCCGAGTCCGGGTCTGACCGCGCTCACCCCGCGCGAGACCGAGGTGTTGCTGCTCATCGCCCGGGGCCTGTCGAACCCGGAGATCGCGGCGGAGCTGGTCGTCACCGACGAGACGGTGAAGACCCACGTCAGCAGGATCCTGACCAAGCTCGGCCTGCGCGACCGGACCCAGGCGGTGGTGGCGGCGTACGAGTCGGGACTGGTCACCCCGGGAGGTGAGGCCCGCTGACGCCGCCCACGAACCCGCGCGCCTCCGACCGGCGCTACCGTCGCCCGCCGAACTCCCAGCTGTGCACCTCGATCTCGGTGTACCGCCCGGCGTCCCCGCCCAGCACGGCGCGCGCCGTGTCCCGGTCCGGCGCCCGCAGCAGCGCCGCCGTGCCGACCCAGGTCCGGCCGTCGTCCGACAGCAGCGGACCGTACGCGATCAGGCCGCCGACCAGGCCGCCGGCGTCCGCCGGACCCACGGCCTGCGCCACCGGAGCCGTCACTCCCAGCCCCACGACCACGTAGCCGTCGCCGTCGGGACGTCCGCCGGGGAACTCCCACATCGTGCGTCCGAGGTCGTTGCGCCAGCGCCGCAGCATCACGTCCCGATAGGCCCCGGCCTGGTATCCGGGTTCTTCGAAGGCGAAGGTCCTCGCCGCCGCGGCGTCGGAGAACGTCGCGATGTGCACGCTGCCGAGCAGGCCCGCGTCGTCGCCCTCCTCCTCGAACACCGGCCCCCGCGCGATCATCTGCTCCTCGAACCGGTCCATATAGGACCAGTGCTCCTCCAGCAGCGCCTGCCGCAGTGGCAGCGACCCGGCCCGGTCGCGGTGGTAGCAGAAGAAATCCATGCGGCAACCTATCAATCGATCTAGCGCGGCGAAGCTTTCCCAAGCTAGCGTGCCCGCACCCGGGTCGATCGCGGCCGGGGTCTCTCTCTCGTCCAAAGGCAGGAACACGTGGGCTGGTACATAGGCGCGTTGAAGAAGTACGCGCAGTTCGAAGGTCGTGCGCGCCGCAAGGAGTACTGGATGTACTCCCTGTTCACCGCGATCTTCGCGATCGTCGCGGGCATCGTCGGGGGGATCCTGACCGTCGCGACGCACTCGCCCGCGCCACTGCTGCTGCTCCTCATCGGCTACTTCCTGGCGACCTTCCTGCCCGGCCTGGCGGTGACGGTGCGCCGCCTGCACGACACCGGCCGCTCGGGCGGCTGGTTCTTCATCAGCTTCGTCCCGTACGTGGGCAGCATCATCCTGCTCGTGCTCTGCTGCCAGGACAGCAAGCCCGACAACGAGTACGGTCCCAACCCGAAGGGCACCGGCTTCGGCTTCTACGGCAACGGCTACGACGCTCCCCCGTACCCGGGCTACGGCCAGCCCGGGGGCCAGCCGTACGGGCAGCCGTACGGGCAGCCCTACGGCCAGGCTTACGGCGAGCAGCCCCGCTACGGCGACCAGCCGCCGTACGGCAGCCGGTAGTCGCCCCAGCTCGCCCGGCTCGCCGTCCGCTCAGCTCATCGGCCGGCGATCGAGTAAGTCCCCGGGGCCCAGCCCCAGCTCCCATTCCAAGTCGGCCGGAGAGTGGTCGCGTAGGAAGTCGGCGAACTTCGCGGTGACCACCGCCATGTGCTCTTCTGCCGTCTTCTTGCTGATGAACAGTCGTTCGGCGATGCTGCGGAACGTCTCGCCGCGGGCCCTGGCCGAGAGGATCTCGCGTTGGCGTGGGGTCAGGCTCGCCAGGCCGCCGCGGCGTTCGGCCAGTTCGGCCAGGCCGACCAGGGCCTGGGTGATGACCACGCGGCCGGCCGCCACCTCGGCCACGGCTGAGGCGAGGGTCGCGAGCGGTTCGGCTTTGTGGACCACGCCGTGGGCGCCGGCCGCCACGCAGCCGACCAGGACCTCGCGGCGGCGTTCGTTGGTGTAGATCAGGGTCCGGAATCCGGCCCGTGCCACCGCCTCGACCGCGGCGGCCCCCTGCCGCACGCCGGTACGGCCGGTTCCGGTCAGGACCAGGTCGAGCAGAATGACATCCGCTTCCGGCGGGGCAGCCAGCAGTTCCTCCACACTGCTCACGGCGGCGGTCACGTGCAGGTCCGGGAGCAGGTGTGGCAGGCCTTCGCGGATCACCGTGTCGTCGTCGACGACGGCGACACGGATCCGGCGGTCGAGGTCATCCATGATCCAGCCTCCCGCGCAGAAGGACGACGGTGCCCGCGCCGGGTACGGAGCGGATCTCCGACTCGACGCCGATCTCGGCCAGCTCGCGGCTCACCTGGACCCGCAGGCCGAAGCCGAGAGGGCGGCTGGCCTGGTCGAACCCGCGACCGTCGTCACGGACACTGACTTCCCAGCAGTCCAGACCGGGCGGGGCGTCGGCGTGGACGACGACTTGTCCGGCCGCGGCATGGGTGCGCACGTTGTGCAGCACCGTCGCCAGCGCCTCGCGCAGTGGAACGGCGACCGCAGGGGCGATCACCACCCCGGCGGCGAGGTCCACGGCATAGTCGATCGGCAGATCGCTGAAGGCCTCGCCGGCCCGCCGTACCAGGGCGGCCAGATCCTCCGGCCCGTCCGGCGACACACCATCGGGCTGGTCCAGGAAGTTCCGCACCCGCACCGCCCCGGCGGCGGCCTGTCGGCGCAGCGCCTCCACGAGCCCGGGCTCCAGCCCTGGCTCGGACAGCAGACGCAGGATCGTGGCGTGGTCGTGGAGCAGCAGCCGGTGCCGGTCGCGCTCGGCCTGCCCGGCCGCGAGGGCGGCCTCGCGCCGCGCATGGTCCGCGTCCCGGCCCAGGCGCCGCACGAAGGTGGCGGACGACCGGGCGGACACGGCGAACACCACGTAGCCGACCAGGTTGCTGGCAGCCGTCGACGCGTGCGCGTCGGCCAGGACCAGGCTGGGCACCGCATACGCGACCGAGACCCCGCACGTCGCCAGCACGGTCTGCCACCGCGCCGGGAACCCGATCGCCGCCCCGAACACCGCGTTCACGCTGAGCGCGCCGCCCCAGGCGGTCCACGTCCCGACCCAGTCCTCACTGCGCAGATACCAGGGCTCGCACAACAGCACCGCCATCGCGACCACCACATCGACGCAACCCCACCAGCCCACCGGATACCGTCGCCGCCGCACCGCGAGCACGCACATCGCCGCCGACTCGACCAGGGCGACACCCATCAGGGCCGCGTCGAGGCCGCCGCCGGACGCCTGCCGCAACCCGTGCGGCGCAGCGGGCAGGATCTCCAGCAACGTGCCGATCCGCAGTGACACGAACGCGATCACCACAGCCAGCTCCGCCCCCGCGGCGGTCGTCGGCAGACCCGTCCGGTCGCCGATCCGGTAGCGCAGCGCCAGCGTCCTGAGCCGGGAACCGGGCGATACCGCGTGCGGTGTCGACGGCTGGGCGACGGGGGCGGGTGAGGGTGCTGCCACAGCCCCATCCTGCCGCAATCACCATCGGACCGGACCCCGGAGGAATCCGGGTTCTGCCGGCCCCCGAAACCGGCGAGACTGGCAGCTCAGCGGCATCGGAAGCCGTTCGGCGAGGGCGCCGGCCGGCCTGGGGAAGGGGAGGGGTCTCATGAGTGGTACGCGACGCAGGCCGGGGCGCACCGTCATGGCGGCGGTCGGTGTGGCGTGTGTAAGCGCGGTCGCAGGCTGCGGTGGTGATCGCAGCGGCTCCAACGGCTCCGACAACGCAGGCGGCTCCGGCACCTCGGCGGCGCCAGTCGCCGGGGGAATCGCGGCCACCGGCGCGACGGCGACAGCCGGCTCGGCCGGTTCCACGCCGAAGACGTCCTCCGCCTCCCCCTGCGACCTGCTGCCCCAGTCCCTGGCCGGCCAGATCCTCGGAAAGCCGGTGCCGGCCGCCGACGTCGAAGGGCCGACCACGTGCGGCTACAGCCTCCACGGCGACGATTACGGCGACGGCGTGACGCTGGCCATCGACAAATGGGTGGGCGCCGACGTCACCGTCCAGACCGAGGTCAGCGAAATCACCCGCCACCCGAACGCCGTCCAGCCCGTGGCCGGACTGAGTCCCGACGCCGTCGTCATCCTCGACACCTCCAACACCCCCGACGCCACGATCGCAGTGGTATGGAAGGCCGGCGAGGTTCAGAAACTGGTCGTCTTCGCATCCGGCGACCTCGACGGAGTCCGCGCCCGCGCCGTGACCGCCGCCCAGCAGATCTACCAGGCCGAACGACACTAGCCGGGCGGCGTCCAACGGCGTCCCGTCGCGGTGCTCCCCCAAGTCCCGTCCGGAGAAATCGATAAGCATCCATCCTGATGGGGCTCTGTTCTCGTGGCGGCTGGGGTTCGGCCGTATCGCAGCCGATCGCAGGGCCCTGCTGCGATATTCCGTTGGGTACGTCTCGCCGGATCGGTACGGTCGCGGGCATGGCCATTCCGATCGCGTTCGACATGGAGACCGCCGACCCCGACGACGTCTTCACCCTGTGTGCCCTCGCGACGCATCCGTGGGCGCGCCTGGTGGCGGTGACGGTCATGCCTGGATCGGACGAGCAGATCGGTATCGTCAAGCACCTCCTCGGGCGCCTTGGGGTGACCGTGCCGGTCGGCGCGTACCGGCCCGGCGCTGACGTGAGGCCGGTGTCGGGCTTCCATCGCCGATGGCTTGGGAGAGTTCCGCCCCGCGAGCCTGACGCCGAGGCCTGGCAGCTGCTCCGGGACGCCTTCGTCAGCGAGGGCGCGACGCTGCTCACGGGGGCGCCGTTGAAGAATCCCGGCATGCTCCTGGAACGGGAACCGGACGTGCGCATCACCCGCTGGGTCGCGCAGGGCGGCTTCGCCGGCGACTCCGTCGTGCCGCCCGAACACCGTCTCCCCAAGTTCGAAGGACGCGAGACCTGCGGGACCTACAACTTCAACGGCGCTCCGGAGGCTGCGTTGAAGCTGTTGGAGTCGCCCTACGTCGGTGAGCGGGTGCTCGTCTCGAAGAACGTCTGCCACGGCGTCGTCTACGACGGCGCGATGCACGCCGCCCTGTCGGCGCGGCGGCTCACCCCCGGCATGGCGCTCGTCCGGGAGGGCATGGGGGTCTACCTGGCCAAGCGCCACGCCGGCAAGGCCTTCCACGACCCGCTCGCCGCGGCCGTGGCGCTCGATGAATCCGTCTGCACGTTCCGCGAGGTCGAGGTGTACCGCGAACGCGGCGCCTGGGGTACACGTCTGGCGGCCGACACCCGGACGCGGATCTCGGTCTCGGTCGACCACGCGCGATTCCTGGATGTCCTCGCGGCTACCGAGTGACGGCCTTCGCTCTGAGTGAGCGTGGTAGAGCCTGTGTCACGTACACAATTGAGCAATATCTTGGTGCACAAGCGCAGGTATGCCGCGGGCATGGCGACGTGGTCTGCCGGTAGCCTTGCGGAGTCGGATGCTGAGCCGGTCAGCCTGGCGGAGTGGGGCGAGGCTGCGAAAAAGGAGGCCGGAGACGTCTACAGTAGGGCCACCCGCGCGCTCGCGCCCGACGCTGGAGGCTGTCGCAACCGTCGCCGGCGTTTCCCGGGCGACGGTTTCCCGCGTCATCAACGGCGACCACCGGGTCCGCGCCGACGCCGCCGCGAGCGTTCGCGCCGCCATCGATCAGCTGGGATACGTCCCCAATCAGGCTGCCCGATCACTGGTCACGCGCCGGACGGACGCGGTGGCGGTCGTTGTGGCCGAGCCTCAAGAGCGGGTCTTCATCGACCCGTTCTTCGGCACGATCTTCCGGGGCGTGGGCAAGGCGTTGGCCGAGCACGGCCTGCAGTTCGTCCTGCTGCTCCTCGAGGGGACCACCGACCGGGACAGCGTGGTGCGCTATCTGGCCGGCGGTCACGTCGACGGTGCGCTGATCTTCTCGTTGAAGTCCGATGACGCACTGCCGGCCGCAGTCACGGGGCTGGACCTGCCCGCCGTGTTCAGCGGCCGGCCCGACTGGCCGCGGCATCAGGCCGGGGACGACGTTCTGTTCGTCAACGCCGACAACCGAGGCGGGGGCGCCACGGCCGCACGCCATCTCCAGTCCCTGGGCCGCTCCAAGATCGCCACGATCACCGGCCCGATGGACCAGGCCGCGTCGGTGGACCGCCTGCTCGGCTTTCGCGACGAGCTGCCGCACCTTGCCGACTCGCTCATCGTCGAGGCTGATTTCAGCCGGCACGGCGCCGCACGCGCCATGCACCTTCTCCTCGAACGCCACCCTGATCTCGACGCCGTCTTCGTCGCCTCCGACCTGATGGCCGCCGCAGCGCTGGACGTACTGCGGGAACAGGGGCGGCGAGTCCCGGACGATGTGGCCGTCGTCGGGTTCGACGGCATAGCGGCGGTCGCCGAACGGACCAGCCCACCCCTGACAACCATCCACCAGGACATCGAGAAGATGGGTCGTCTCATGGTCGATCTCCTGACTCAGGCGATCACCGGGCCCGGCGAACCGAGACCAGAGTCGATCACCATCCCCACACGTCTGGTGCGACGGTTGTCCGCCTGACGCCAGTTCGGCGTCGAAGGATCGGGCCGTGTCCACGGCCGGACAGGTAACCGGCGGCCAGAGCGTCTGCATGCGATACGCCCGAGCCGCCCCAGTGTCGCAAGTGCCTGCCATGATTCAGACATGTCGAACCGTGATCTGACGTGGTGGCCGGTGGAGAACGGCTTTCAGATAGCCCTGGACGGCCGCGAGCTGGTGTGCCGGGACCGAGAGCGGAACCCCGTCGTGCCCGTGCCGCAGGCCGTGCTGGACACTCGGAGCTATCCGGCGTGGGCGCTGGTCAACCGGCCCGGCGAGGCCGATCTCGCGGATGCCTCGGAAGCCGTGGTGAAGGGGCTGTGGGGCAGACAGGCCGTCGTGGTGGCCGCGGGCTACGAGCGTGCCGCCGACAACCTGCCCGCCGAGCACCTTCCGGTTTTCTTCGAACAGGCGGCGCGCAAGCTTGACCGGAGTTACGGCGACAAGAAGCGGGCCGCGAGCTTCTTCGCCCGGGCTCGGGCAGCCGAGGCCGAGCACGGGTTGCCGATCACGGATCAGGCCTGGCTGGGGGTGCATTTCGACTTCGCCGCGCTGGGAGTCCTGAGCGCCAAGTCCGTGGCCGACTTCGTCAAGGCTCTGCCGAACCGCGCCGAACCGGACACCGCGCTGGAGGCCCTGATCCGCGTCGCGGTGCTGCGTGCCCACGCCGGGCAGGCGCCGTGGCCGCAGCTGCCCAAACAGGTGTCGGCGTTCGCCAAGGCTGCGAAGCGCGATGAGCTTGCGGCCCACCGCGACCTGGTGGAACAGCTGGTCGGTGCCGAATCCCTGGGGGAGTCGGCCGTGGCGCTGTGGACCACATGGGAGCCGATTCTGGTGCGGGTCTGCGCCGAGTCGCCCAAAGCACGTGGGCTGCTGTTGAATCTGCTGCCCGAGCCGGAGAAACTCGACGGCTGGTGGCTGGAGTTCCTTGACGGATGCGGGGCGAGCGCGGGCTTGTTCGGGCCCGCCGAGCCCGGGGCGGAGCCGGCTGGAGGCCGGGCGGCGTGGCTGGAACGGACCGTCTGGCACCCGAACATGAACGCCACCCTGCGCCGCAGGAAGCGGTCCACAGCCCTGCTGGTGCCGCAGATCAGCGAACTGATCGTGCGGATGGCGCAGGCTCTGCGGGAAGACGGCGTACCGGTGCGGCTGCATGGACCGGACTACTGGGCGAAGTACGTGGACGTGAACGTGCTGGAGACCTGTCTGGCCCACGGCGTCCCGGTCGCCGACCTGGCCCCGGGCAGCGGTCTGGCCTTGGAATCGTGGTTGCGGCTCCGCGGGCCCGAGGACGACCTGGCCGCGACGGCGGCCGATCCGCGGTTCGCCCCGATCCTGCGGAGCTGGGCGGAGAAGGGCGACGCGGTCCGGCTGTGGACGATTCCCGCGCTCCGGCGATTCCTCCCCGAACCGGCCGGGACCGAGACCGACCGGCACCCGCTCGACGGCCCCAAGATGCATTCGGCGGTGCATGACTTCGACGAGGTCAGGGAACCGTGGGGAGGTCACCGGCGGGTCCCGAACACCTTGCACACCATCCGAGTGCTGACCCGCGCTCTTCGGGAGGGCACCGCCCCGGACACCGTCGAGCAGGCGCGCGGGTTCGGCGTGACCATGAGCCTGGCCGGCCGCGTGGAGTGGGCCGTGCTGCGCGCCGTCTCGCCCGCCACCCATGCCGAGCGCCGCGCGATGCTCAGGGCCTTCCTCGAAGTCTGGGCCGAATCCGTGTTCACCGATCCCGGTACCCGCATCTACCACGGAACCGCGCACCTGGACCGCGACGTAGCGGCCGACGAGCACGGCCTGGCGCTGGCGTCGTATCACACGCACCGGACCGCCGAGCCGTTCGTTGCCGTGACCGACGGCGCGACCGGCTCCGAGCCCCCGTCCCTGGGCCCGGTGGAGACCGTGACCGAACGCTCCGTGGGCTGGGGCACCGCGGAACGACTGCGGCGGGTGCTGGACCAGCTCTGCGAGCACGGGCCGGTCCCGCACGACCCGGCGGCCGCCGCGGCGCTCGTCGACCGGGGCACGGGCCTGAGCCGCGGCGGCGCCGAGATGGTGCTGGCCGGAATATTCGGCGCCGACGGCCGCAACGACCGCGCCACCTTGTCTCCCGAGGCGGCCGCTGTGCTGGGCATCGACGCCAAGCAGGGCGGCGAGATCGCCCGCGAGGTGTCGTGGCTTACGGCCGATCAGCGGTTGACCGTGCTCACCGGGGTCCTGCCGGACGATCCGGCGGAGCTGTGGCGGCCCGGCGGAATGGTCGCCGTGGCCGAACGGCTGGCCCGCGCGTGGACGACTCAGCTCGGCGGTGGTGCGGCGGTGCCCGAACAGACACTCAGCGCCGCACCGCCGAACCTGTCCCCGGACCGCTCCATCCGCCGGATCCTGTCCGCCCTGGCCGGACCCGACCGATCGCCGATTCTGACGCGGGACATCGATGTCTGGCTCAGGCCCGGGCGCGAAAAAGACGCCGTGGCGTACATCACCAGCGACGGGGAGACGGTCCACGAGTTCGACCGCTGGCTTTCCGGCCTGACCCACGCCATAGCCTGGGCCTACGCCGCGCTGCCCGAGGGCGATCCGGTGCGGGCCGGCATCCCGGAGGCCGTCCGGCTGCTCCGCGAGCGGTTCGCCCATCCCGGCCTGCTGCTGTACGCCATCCACAACGACAGGTCCGTGGATTCGCTGGCGGAACGATTCGGCCCGGTCCCCTACTCCGGTCCGGTTCCGTTGCCGGACGTCACGTTCGACGACGGCCTGATCGTCGTGGCCCACCGCGCCGGCAAGTCCTGGTTCTACTTCCGGCCGTCCCGGTACCGCGTCGACGCCGCCCGCACCGCCGAACTCGACGCGCTCAACACCTGGCATCTGGGCACCCTCGCCGCGGTCCGGTTCCTCACCGGCCCGGAATGTGACCGCATGGTCGAGCGCGTGGCATCGGGCGGGCTGGCGGCCGGGGCGCGCGAGGCCGATCCCCGCGCCAGCGCGCCGGAGATCGTCGCGGACCTGGCCGGCCACTTCGGACTGAGCACCGACGCCGCGGCCCTGTACCTCCAACTCCTGGCCATGCCTCATCCGAGCGACGCGCAGGTTCGGATCTGGAACGGCTGGAGCACCGCCCAGCACAAGGACGCGGTGTCCGAGATCCTGGCCCGGGGCCTGGTCGTGGAGGACAAGCGTCCGAAGTCCGGGCGCAAGGTGTTCCTGCCCGGCACATGGGAGAAGGCTGCCGACTACAAATATGCGCGGCCTATGGAGGCCTGGAAGCTCGCCCTCCTGAGGACGATGTCCCTGCACCACAGCTTCGACTGGCCGTTCCGGCCGCTGCCGGAGTTGTTCGCGGCGGCGCGGGACCGTGTGGTCGGGGGTGACGTGCCGCAGTGAACTCGGGACGTCTGCGGGCCGGGACGGCGTGACGGCTGTGTCCAACATCTTCACCTCTGCCGTGCGCGTGTTCGCCAAGCCGGGCAAGCCGCTCACCAGAGCGGTCGCCGAAGAGATCCTCGCCGCCATGAAGGCGGACAACGGCTCGTACTGGGTCCCGGTGACGGCCGCGTCGGGACCGAATGGATGCTGGCTGGACGTGCAGTTGGGAAGTGCGAAGAACCCCGGATGGCCCGAGTTCTGGGAGCACCGCGGTGACGAGTTCGACTCGATGTGGGAGCGGTTCAGCAATGAAGGCGGCTGGCCCGACACCATCACGCACAGCCTGCGTGCGGAGTACTTCCACGCGCTGGATTCCCGCCCGGTCCGCTACGGGTTCGATCACGTCATCGTGACCGGGCCCCGCGCGGCGCTCCCCGAGCCACCGGATGCCGCCGACACCTGGTCCGAAGTCGGCCCGCGCATGTGGAAGTCGACGGCGCGCGGGTCTTACCAGGGCCTGAACGAGCGCACCGACATGCGCGAAGGCCCTTCGGCCTGGATCAAGGACGCCGGATGGGAACCCGGCAGGCCGGCCGTCCATCCGTTCGAGCTGACGACCCCGACGACCCCGGCGCGACACGCGACCGGCGCCCCGGACTTCGAGCCGTCCTGGCTCGAACCGCTGCTGGCGGACGACGGGACACCGCCGCATCCGGAGATCGAGCGCGTCGACCTGTTCTGGCGGAACCGCCTTGTCCACCGGGCACAGATGTACCCGGTTTGGTGGCTCGACGACAAAGACGACGACATGCCCGGCGACGAGCCTGCGGAGTGGGAACATCGCTCGGCCGACGACTGGGACAACTGTCTGGACCCCGAATATCGGAACTACCTCACGGACTGGTCCGAACGTTGGATCGCGGCGAGCGGCTGACCTGAGGACGGCAGCCCAGCGATCAAGGCACGAAGGAGCACTGCCGGGCCGCTGACCCCATCCTCACAGCTACTCCCCTAACAACAACCTCCTGCTGCCGTACTGGGAGTGGCGTCGCCGACGGCTGAGGCAACCGCCGAAGTCTTCTTCGCGTCACCAAGGTGTGAATGACAAGTATGTGCGTCGCTACCAGTGGCCGATCATCGGAACGGGGACGTACGTCGTCGTATCGATGGCTGCCTGGATCGTTTTCCTGACACGCTTCCATGGGCTCGGGTCCTATGCCAAGAGTGAGGAGGAGTTGGCGAACAACTCCCTGGAGCTCCTCTTCAGGTTTGCGGTGCTGTTTCCGTCGGGGCTGGCTATCGTGGCCATGTCCTGGCTGCTAGCTCCGTTGCGGCCAAGGTTGCGGTCGGCTTTGACCGTCGTACTGATCGTCGGAGCCCTAGCGATCGGCAGCCTCCTGCTTTACTTGGCTTCGTCGACGAGCAATACGACAGCCTGAGCGAGCGGTCACGGCGTCGGCCCGCGGAGATCTTGTGGGTGGCAGCGCGCCGTGTGGTGGTCTTCTGCGCCTTCTCTACGATCACTGAAGCGGGCAGGGATCCCGCCCTCGTTGACCCGCCCCGGGCCGACGCTGCCCGGCCGGGTTAACGGCCAAATCGGCAGACTCGACCTGTTTTCACGGATCAGGCAGCGAGTCGGCTGTCGTTGGCGTTTGCACTGGTCAGAATTCTTTGGGAGTGGTGGAGAAAAATCTACAGATCCGACGGACGGCTCCGCTGGCGCGGCCCAGGCCGTGTTCGAATGCGAGCTCAGTGCTTCCCGGACCCGGGCCGTCCTGTCCAGACCCGGGACGGGTCGGTGCCGTGCGGTGGCCAGGCTGGTCGGCCTCGCGGCGCTACGACCCCCTTGGGCGGGTACCCGTCGCTGGTCGGCCCGGCCGTTGCCAGACGTAACCTACGGCGCTGTTGCGGGCCGCAGGAAAGCATCAGAGTGCAGCAACAGGCGGAGGTCATGGCCAGGTAGCTACGGCTGAAGGCGAAGCCGAGGTCGAGTCGCTCACCGTCCACCTCGAGCACCTCCACCGCCCACAGCCGCTGGCCGGCCAGCGCCGCCAGATCGGCGGGGTCTGCCGGGTCGTCGCCGAGCTCATACCAGCCCTCGGGGTCGCCGCGCTGCTCGGCCAGGACGGCCGTGTCCACTTCAGCGTAGGTGACAATCCGCGACTCGACGTGCCAGGCGAACTCGAGCTGGAGCCCTTCGAAGACGAACAGCATAGGCGAGCGGCTGCCCCAGGCGTGTGCAGAACGGCGACCCAGAAGGCCCTGTGTCGGAGTCCATATCCCGGTCAGGCAGCGTCCGACAGCCGCTGTCAGCATCGGGCCGTGGCGGTCCACAATCTCGTCGTAGTACTGGGCCCAGTTGGGAGTGACACCAGAGCGAGAAGTCCAAGCAGCCGTCACAGGCTCCATGATGGACCCGCCCACTTCTCAAACGCACCTAAGGTCCGGCCGACCCGGCCTTGTGGACCCAGGACCAAGCCTCTCCGCGTTGGCCCAAAGTGCGGCGCCGATCGGCCTGGTCGTCGTCGGCGTGGTCGGCAGCCAGGCGGTCGTACACCGCAGCGCGGGCCTCGGCGAGGGCGGCGATCTCCTTCGGGTCGGGGAGGACATCTCCGATGCCGGAACACGGAAGGGCATCACCGGTGAAAGCTCAGGACTCTGGTTCACCATCGCCGAGGCTGTACGGATCATTCGACCCGGCTCCTGTTCTACGAATTTTCCGGGTGGCCCGGTGTTCGTATCGCCTCTGAGCTGCGCTGGGACATAGCGGATATGTCCGCGACGGGTGCAGGGCTGATGCCGAGTCAGCCTGTCGCCGATGAAGCAGTTCGCCCTATTTCGCCGGCGACCACGCCGGATCGTTCAGCTCTCGAGCGCCCAGCGCACGAACCGCGACTTGGATACGAACCCTGCCTTCTCGTAGATCCCGAACGCCCCGGAAGGGGTCGCCGAGTCCACGCGCAAGACTGCGCGGTCGTAGCCCTGATTCGCGGCGGCCCGCAGCGCGTGGCCGATCAGCGCGCTGGCGACGCCGCGCCGCCGGTAGTCCCGGAGAGTGCCGATGAGGAAGAAGGTCGCGTCGCGGAAGCCGGTGACCGCCGTGTCGGCCTCCCAGCACTTGGTCAGCAGCATGCCCGCCGGAGCCCCGTTCGCCATATCCCGGAGCAGGAAGCTGACCTCGGGCTGGAAGGTGTGGTTGATCATCCAGTTCTTCCAGCTGTCCACGGGCGTCTCCGCCAACCCCGCGTCCTTGAACGCCTCGTTCCGGATCATCCGGAACTCCTCGTCGTTCTGCTGCGTCCAAGGCTCGACCCGCAGCCCGTCGGGGACCATCGTCTCGGGGATCGCGTCACCGAGCGGATGCTCCATCTGCTGGTCGTACCAGGCCGGCGCGAAGCCCTGGGACCGGAACAGTTCGGCCACGCCGGCGATGTGCTCGGCCCGGTAGAGATCGATCACGAGCCGCGTCGCCGGGCTGTGTCGTGCGTGCAGTGCCTTCGCCGCCGCCACCCCGGCCTCCACGAGTTCGGTGCCGATGCCACGGCGGCGGTGGTCGGGGTGGACCCCGCCGTTGACCAGGACCCGGTGGACGTCGTCGGTGGCCGGCTTGTAGCTGACCTTCATGTAGCCGGCCATCACGTCGCCGTCGAAGGCGCCGAGGGTCGCACGCTCCAAGTCCAAATAGGGGTCGATCAACTCCTGCAAAGTGTCCTGTGCGGTGTAGAGCTGGCCGATCCGGTCGACGGCCTCCATGGCGTTGAGCAGGTCGGCCGCCGCCTGGGCGTCCTCGACGGTGAGCGGCCGCCATGTGAGCGAGCTGGATTCTTCGACCATGCGGCCGACGGTAACCGCCGCGTGCGCGGGCTGCCAATTTGTTTCTCGGCAGCGGTGAGCTGCACCTTGTCATGGCTGCATGTCCAGCACGCGGGTCTCGAGGTCAACGATGCGGCGGTCGACGAAGCGGTCATTCTCGCGGGCAGCGGCCAGCTAGTCAGAAAGGGCGCGGATCGCAGCCTCCTGATCGCGGGCGGTGCGTTTGAGGGTCGAGGGCAACTGAAGACCGTGGCTTGGGCCGCGACAGATTCCCGGTGCCACACCCAGGTCTGAAGCGTGCCACTGAGGATGAAGTGCTGACGTCTCGCCGGGTTCGCCATGGTGACGGGGAGGGTGCAGTTGCTGCACACCGGCGGTCACACCAGTGCTGCGCCGCCGTCTATCGCGATCGTGGTACCGGTGACGTAGGCGTTGGACATAGCGAACTGGTAGGCGGCCGCGGCTTCCTCGGCTGTACCGACACGCCGGGTGAGCAGCTCGGAGCCGTGGTCCTGGAGGAAAGCCTGCGGATCCGGGACGCTGCCGTCCCACAACTCTGTGTGGATCACGCCGGGCCGGACCACGTTGACCCTCAGCGGGGCGAGTTCGACGGCGAGTGCTCGGGATAGAGCCTCGATGCCGCCGGTGATGCCTGCCGTGACCGCGGTTCCGGACATGGGGCGGACCGCCAGGACGCCGGAGCTGAAGGTGATCGAGCCGCCGGGGCGCAGTCGCGGCGCGGCGTGCTTGGCGGCGAGGAACGCGCCCCAGAATCGGCGCTCGAAGACGGCCCTGGCCTCTTGCGGGGTGGTGTCGGACAGCGGCTTGATCACCAGGGATTCGCCTGCGGTGTATACGAGGTGGTCGAACTCGCCGACCTGCTCGAAGAACGCGGCGATGGCGTCGCCGTCGGCGACGTCCAGGCGGTGGCCTTCGGCCGGCTCGCCCAACCGCTTCGTCGCGGCGTCCACGCGGTCCTGGTTGCTGGAGGCGACTACGACGTGCGCGCCGGCCGCCGCGGCCTGTCGGGCCACGGCGAAGCCGATGCCGGAGGTGCCACCGATGATCACGATCTTCTTGCCGGTGAGAGCCATGCCGATCCGTTCCTTCGTCGATGCGGTGCCGGGGTTCGGCGACCGCGCTGGAATGAACCTACGGCTCTATGGCGAGACGATGAATGGCTGAAGATCTCGATTCCCTGTCATATCGTCTCGCTGCACAGGCGCTAGAGTGACGCCATGGACATCCTGAGCGACACCCTCGAAGTCTTGCGCACGGGACGCCCGATGGTGACGCGCACCGACGCACACGGCCCGTGGGCCCTACGGTTCCAGCCCATTTCAGGAGCTGGATTCCATGTTGTCGTGGAAGGGCATTGCCACCTGCTGCCACCGCACGGCCAGCCGCTCGCGCTCAGCCCCGGCGACATCGTGTTCCTCCGACGCGGCAGCGGGCACACGCTGTGCGACGTGCCCGGCCGCGATCCGGTGGACTTCGTCCCGGAGCGCGTGGACCGCTCCTCACCGATCGGCCAGGTCACCATAGACGGACCCGGGCCGCGCACCGTGCTGGTGTGCGGCGCCTACGCCATCGACGTCGATCGCCCGCATCCGCTGTTCTCCGATCTACCGGAGGTCATCCACCTCCCCGCAGTTCCCGGCCGCCACCCGGTGCTGCGCTCGGCGGTCGACCAGCTGTGCGCTGAGTTCCACGCGCCGCAGCCGGGCTCGGACGCGGTCGTCACGGCGCTCATCGACCTGCTGCTGCTGTACATCCTCCGCTCGTGGTACGCCGAGGTGCCGAAGGACCGGACCCGGGGCTGGACGGCCGCGCTGACCGACCCGGCAGTCGCCCCGGCGCTGAAAGCGATTCACGACGACCCCGGCCATCCCTGGACCGTGGAATCGCTGGGCACCCACGCCGGGCTGTCCCGCGCCGCATTCGCCCGCCGCTTCACCTCAGTGGTCGGCGAGCCACCGTTGACGTACCTGACGAACTGGCGCATGGCCACCGCAGCGCGGCTGCTGCACCAGTCGCCGGCCGCGCTGAGCACGATCGCGGAACGCACGGGGTACACGTCGGAGTTCGCCTTCGCCAAAGCCTTCAAACGACGCTTCGGATCGCCACCCGGGGTGTACCGCAAGCAGGTCAAGGCGGCAGGAGACCAGAGCGATGGTCACAGATGACGCTCTGCTTCTACAGGACTCGCCAGCGCACCAGCAGAAGCCACGAGGCTGAAGGACCGCTATCTGCACCGGAGTTCGCCTCCGACGCCGAAGAACAAGTGGAGCAGACAGCAGATACCGCGCCCCGCGGGAAGGCCTCCACGTGACCGTTTCGGCGCGGCCGAGGACTTGGTCCCAAGCGCATCGCTTTCGAGGCTGCGCTGGAGGACCTGGTGCGGTCGGGCGATCTGCGCCTGTTCTCGAAGGACGAGCGCGAACGGAACACAGCCGGATACCAGGCCGCCGCGTCACTTCCTGCCCCTCTTTCACCGGGTGCTGCACGGCAGTATGTGGTGCACGCGAGCGACGCCCTACGGATAAGGCACTGGCCCTGGATCTCAGCCACACCACCACCCCGGCCGAGGGCGGGTTCTGCACCTTCCGGCCCATCGTCCAAGGCGGTGCCTGCCCCTGGAACGTCGACTGCCACAACTGCGACAAGTTTGTCATGTCCGGCGCAGACCTGGTCTACTGGCGCCGCAAGCGCGAACTCTGCCAGTTCGTTCACCGAACGCCGGCGTCCGGACATGCACCGCCCGCCAACCATCGCGCAGCGGCCAGTCCGCGCTCACCTCCTCCTCCCAGTTCCAGAACTGGCTGAGCGCGCTGATGAACGCTTCGCCGCGGCCGACCAGGACCTCTCCGTTGAATCCCATGCCCGCATGGTTAGAGATCATCGCCGACATTCAGGAACCCGGCACATTCCGCGCCTCAAACGGGATGCCGCTCAGCCTGGAAACCGGCGTCGAGCCCGAGCACTCGGCCGCGACTGGGACGGTGCTGTCAGCGGGTGTGCAGTGCCGTCTGCGCCTTGTCCAGACCGTGTTCGATGAGGTTGTCGACCGCGGTGACGCACCGTTCCAACAAGTCAGGGAACTGCTCGGCCTCGGTCGTGGTGAACCGGCCGAGAACGAACCGGCCGATCTTCTGCCCCTTGACGGGACGGCCAACGCCGAAGCGCAGCCGAAGGTAGTCATGGGTGCCGACGGCGTCGGACACCGAGCGCACGCCGTTGTGACCACCGGGCCCACCGGCTCGCTTGAGGCGGACGACACCAAACGGGAAGTCCAGATCGTCTTGAACCACGAGCAGTCTTGTCGCAGGCACCGCGTGAGAGCGCATGAGCCCGGCGACCGGCGGGCCCGACTGGTTGATCGTCCACAGCGGCTTCGCCAACAGCACGGACCGGTCGGCCACCCCGATCTCTGCCAGGCGGCAGCGCGGTCCGCGCATTCTGAACCGGGCTCCCGCACGCTCGGCGAGATGTCCGACAACGGAGAAGCCCACATTGTGTCGGGTCCCGGCGAACCAGGGGCCGGGGTTGCCAAGGCCGACTATGAGCCAACGCTCGTTCGAAGTCACCTGGGAACCTTACCGAAAGCGGCAGTTCAGAGGCCCGGAGGACGACAGTATGCCGAAGGCATATTTGTCGCTGCCCGTCGGCCCGGTGGTGCGCGACGAGCACAGAGCATCGACGCCGCCGCATCAGCGGACGACCGGCCGAGCAGCCACCGCCCGGGTGGAGCCCACCGGCCCGCCGCACTGGGCTATGACTTCGCGATGGTGCCTGGTCGCCCGGAGATCGCCGAGGACCTCGCGGTTGCGTTCGAGGCGGCCACCGGTCCGCTGGGGACCTGGAAGCGCGTGAAAGGCGCGGACAACCTGTGGCAGGCGGCACGGCAAGCCGCCCGGTGGATCGAGCAGACACGGCCGGAGCTGACCGGCCTCGGCCAGCTGTCGGCCGCCGACGCCTCGATGCTCGCGCACTCGTTCCGAGTGCCGTCCGGCGAGGGTTTGACCGCGACGTTGCGGGCGTTGCTGCGCTACAGCCCGGTAGTCAAGCCTGCGGCACAGCAGGCGCTGGCCCGCATGCTCAGAAATCGCGGCACGAGCGCTCGCCAGCCCTACAGCGCCGAGGAGTTCGAGCAGATCAGCGTGCTGGCCCGCGGCATCGTCCGCCGCGCCAGAGACCGACTCTTCGAGCACTGGCAGTCGGACGCCGCCGGTCACGCTGAGGAGGTGTCGCTTCCGTCGGCGCATCTGAGCTTGAAGGAGGCGTGGGGGTTCGGGGTGCTGCTGGCCGGGGCTGACGGGGATGAACCTGTCGACACCGTCAGAGTTGCCGGCACCGCACCTGCGTGCCACAGCTCCCGGCGAGCCCGGGATCGCGCTGGTGGACGCGGACAAGGCACGCCGCGGCCTGCGCTCGGCCCACGATTCCAAGGAGCCGAACATCAACAGCTCGATAAGCTTCCCGTCAGCGGCCGATTCCGACACACCTGTCGGGCAGAGAATCGGTGTGAAGACCGCAGGCTTGGGGATCTACGGCCCGCACCTCGCGTCGGCCGACAGCTTCGCGTGGAGCTACCAGGGCAGGGTCATCCCCTACTTCCTCGGGGCGGTTGACCCGCAGTGTGGGCGATCGCGTTATTCCCTAGGTGCTGGGGTGCTCACGATGATGGGGGCTGTCGGGTCGGACGCGATCAGCCGGTCTCGGGAGCGCTGTTCTGGATGTCGAAGCCGGACATCTCGTCCCAGGCAACGGCCGACCAGTGGGAGGCCGCCGCTGACCAGATCCGGTTGACGAGCTCCCAGTCGGGATTGCTTCCGCTCAGGGAGATCTCGGCGAGCAGGTCGCAGCCCCACACGCCTTTGTCGCAGTCGGGATCTGCGTGGATCACCGAGTCGGCGATCTGCTCCACTCCGACGTGCACTTCGATGGCGAGCCAGTCTGCCCGCGCTGTCCCGTCGGGCCCCCTCGTCGCCAGGGAGTAGGCAGCCACGCCGTCACCGAACGGACCCAACCACTCACCCAGCAGAGGGTCGCCGGTGGCGCGTAGTTCGTCGAGAAGGCGTGTCATCGCTTCCTCGGCACCGATCTCACCTGCTCGGCAGAAGAACTTCAACCGATAGACCATTGGAGCACCCGATCCTCGTCCCGTCTGGCACCGACCGCACGATCATCCCAGTCGTGCATGACCGATTGCCTGGTTGGTCGGCGGCCCGACGGCCCTAGACTTGATCGTCACTCCCAGGGCCGTCAAGGTGCTGGCGGTGCCGTTGCATTCAAGCGGCTGCTCTGCTGGTGGCACTCGGACTGTCGGCGGCGAGCGTGCAGGACTCCCCGGCCGGCAAGCAGGTCCTGGACCACGTGGCCGCCGTCGCCCCGACCGTGTCGCTGGCCTGGGTCGACGGCGGCTACAAACAGTCCGTCATCGAGCACGGCGCCACCGTAGGCATCCGTGTCGACATCGTCCGGCGCGATCCGGGTAAGTCCACCGGCATCCATCAGCTGCGCCACCATGTGGCCTCCCTGCTGCCGGCACAGGGCATGTCGATCGCCGAGGTCGGCGAAGTCCTCGGCGAAACCGTGCAAGAGGTCTCCGAGACTTAACCGACAGACTCGACCTGTCTCCACAGGTCAGGCGGCGAGTCGGCTGATAAGCCGGATTCTGTCCTGCGCCGAAGCGCAGTGGCGACCATCCATCTAGGACGCGCGTCGCCGCGCGTCTCGTGCGGTCTACCCGCAGGCTCGGACGGACCGTCCTCGAACACCTGCGCAGAGAGCGGTTTCCCGCGCTCCTCTTGACCTTGCTCCGGGTGGGGTTTACCTAGCCGCCCGGGTCACCCCGGGCGCTGGTGAGCTCTTACCTCACCGTTTCACCCTTACCCGCTCCGCCCGGCTGGCGCCGGATGGGCGGGCGGTCTGTTTTCTGTGGCACTGTCCCGCGGGTCACCCCGGGTTGGTGTTGCCAACCACCCTGTCCTGTGGAGTCCGGACTTTCCTCGACGTCGGGGGTCCGACGCCGCGGTCGCCTCGCCGACTCGCCGCCGGTCCAGTATACGGTCGGCGGGGTGCGGGGCGGGGTGGGGCCGGTCCTCAAGGGATTTGCGCCGTGGCCGCCGCTGACGCGAAAGTTGCGGCCATGACCGTGATACGCAACATCACTCTGGACGCGAACGACCCCTACGAGCTCGGCAAGTTCTGGGAGGCGGTGCTCGGCTGGCCGATGGACGCCGAGTGCGCCCCCGGCGACGGCGAGGTGCTGCTGCGGGCCCCCGAGGGCCTGCCGGGTCTGCTGCTGATCGAGGTGCCGGAGCCGAAGACGGCCAAGAGCCGCATGCACTTCGACCTGATGCCGCAGACCACCCGCGACGAGGAACTGGCGCGGGTGCTCGCCCTGGGCGCCAAGGTCGTCGAGGACCACCGCAAGGCCGACGGTGCCGGCTGGGTCTGGTGCGAGGACCCGGAGGGGTATGCCGGTGCAGACCGGAGCTGGTCGCGGGAGATCGTACGACCGTTGGCGCGGCGATGTGCGCCGAGGAGACCATCACCGCGGTCGCCGGTCCGGACGCCCGATACATTGCCGAGCAAGAAACGCGTGTAGCGCCGGCGTCCTGACCGAGAAGCTTGCCGAAGTTCTGAAGGTGGGTCGGCCGGCTGGGCACTCGCGTCCCGCTCCTGCTATTCGCCGACTGGCTGCTAGTACTTTGAAATGTTGGGCCAACGCTTACGACGGCGTTCGTTTACTGGTATCAGCGGCTCGTTCCTGAGGCAGATGTTGACGAGCCTGACAATAACTGCGACGAGGAACAGGCCCGCGCCCGTGTAGAAAACTTCTACTGCGCTTGTTGCCGTCCCTATCGCCGCGCAGATGAAGCCGGTGGGCACTCCCCATGTCTTGAGGAGCAACAGCCAGCGCGGGAGCTTTCTGCGTGAAAGACCCTGGACCATCTCGACCCCCCGTAATTTCAGTCCTGAGCGCAGGTTACGCCCGGTCTGGGATGCCCGTACAGAGCGGAAGCCCCCGCTCAAGAGCGGCACGGAGTTGTATCCCGAGATGTAGCGGGGTGCACTTCGGTGAAGCGGATACCGCGATCACGGATCTGGCATGACCGTCCAATGCGCGGCCGACGATCGCCAGTGCGAACCCCACCAAGCCGTCGGCTCAGACCGCATCACCGACCTGACCCCACAACAAGCCGGCCCGGGACCAGCTGGCTCAGGCCGCCCACGACCACTGGGGCATCGAGGCCTTGCACCACATCCGCGACGTCACCTTCGCCGAAGACGCCAGCCGGGTCCGCACCGGCACCACCCCCCGCATCCTGGCCAGCCTGCACAACCTGGCCATCGCCCTACTCAAGCTGACCGGCTGGACCAACATCGCCGCAGCCACCGACCACATGCGCGACCACCGCGACCACACTCCCGGCCGCGGTGGCGTCAGCGGTGGAGCGGGTGGACCTGGGCGACAAGGCCCGGGCCAAGCTGAAGACCCTGTCCGGCGGCATGCTGCGGCGTGTCGGAATCGCGCAGGCCATCGTGAACAGCCCGGAGCTGCTGCTGTTCGACGAGCCGACCGCGGGCCTGGACCCCGAGCAGCGGGTCGAGTTCCGGGACCTGATGCGGGACCTGGCCGCAGCGCCACCGTCGTGGTCAGCACACACCTGGTCGAGGACGTCGGCGCCGCGTGCGCCGAGGTCGCGCTGATGAACAAGCGGAAGATCATCTTTCACGGCACGCCGGAGGAGCTGATCGCCCGCGGCGGCGACCGCGGCGTCGGCGACGCGCCGCTGGAGCGCGGCTACACCGCGGTCATCCAGGCGGCGCGCGCATGACCGCCGTCGACACCGCGCCGCGGGCGCCGCGCGCCGTCTTCGTGGCGCCGGGGCGGCTGGTGCGTCTGGAAGCGCGACGCAACGCGATGCTCCTGCTGCTGCCGCTGGTGGTGGCCATGTTCTGGTTCGACACTTATCAGACCGCGATGGCGACCCCGAACGTGTGGGGCACCCGCGGCTACATCTTCCAACGGCATCTGCTGTTCGACTTCGCGCCGTTCATCGCCGGAGCCGCCGCGTGGTCGGGGTCGCGCGACAGCCGGCGCGACATGCTCGACATGGTGACCATCACCTCCCGGCCGCGGTGGGTGACCCTGTTGGCCTCCCTGTCCGCGACGATCGGCTGGGCCCTGCTCGGCTACGCGGTCTGCGTGGCTGCGCTCTACAGCGCGATCGCGGGACGTCATCCCTTCGGGACCGTCCCTTGGTGGCCGCTCGTGGTCGGGGCGGCGAGCGTGATCGTGCTGTGCGCACTCGGGTTCGTCGCGGGGGTGTTCTTTCCCGGCCGGTTCGCCGCCCCGGTGATTGCGATCATCGCCCTGCTCCTCGTCGAGGTGGGGAGCCGGTCGGTCGCCGTCAGCAACCGCAGTTCGTATGCCCTGCTGTCGCCGACGAACGCGGAGTCCCAAACCGTGACGCTCTTTCCGGACCTCGGGCTCTTCTATCCCGACTCGCCGGACCTGTCGATCGTCCAGGTGATGTTCCTAATCGGCATCACGGTGGTCCTGCTGGGCCTGATGGGCCTGCCCGCGGTCGCCGGCGGCCCGCGGCTGCGCGTCATCGCGGCCCTGGCAGCCGTCGCCGGCCTGGCGCTGACCGGCACCGCCGTCCATCTGGCCGGTACCGCCCAGGCGACAGCCACCGGCATGATGAGCGTCCCCGCCCTGCATCAGTCAGCCGAGGACCAGCCGATCGTTTATCACCCGGTGTGCACCGGCGCCGCGATCCCGGTCTGCGTGCACCCGGCCTTCGCACCCCCTGGGTCTGGCCAGCCCGCCCACCCCACGACCACGGCGCGGCCCTGTGCGCCGGGCTGGTGTTCCTCGTGGCGATGGCGGCCATCACACTGTTCGGCGCGAGGGACTCCAAGCGGGACTAGTATCCCGCGCCAGCAGTTCGTTTCAAGCCGTTCCGCTCCGTCCGACAGTGACGCGGTTCAGCCGCCGACGAGCGGACGCGGGATGGTGAACAGCCCGGATTCCGGCTCGGCGGCGAGTCCGACGACCACAGGTGCGGGTCGTCGTTCAGCCGGAGGCGGCAGAACTCCAAGAACGGCAGGAACGCGCCGACCGGCCGGCGTCGATACCCCAGCGCTCGCTCACCGGTCAGGTACGCCTTGATCGTCCGGGGATCGCGGTTCAGATGACGCGCGATCGCCATGATCGACTAGCCTCTCCGCCGAAGAGCGCGGACCTCAACGTCCTCGTCCTGGGAGAGCACCCAACTCCCGTCGTCGCCCGCTACACGAAGTGACAGTCCGACCGAAGAGCGCCGAGAACGTCACGAAGAGCAAACCACCCGAACGTGCACGGAAGGTGAGCGACGACCTACATTTTCAACCATCCGGTGTCCTACGGCCTCGCGGTCATTCGCAGTTTGTCACACTCGACACCTCGTCCTAGCTCTGCTCGCGCTCCGCGCGGCTCCGCTCCACGCAGAACTCGTTGCCTTCCGGGTCCAGCAGGACAGCCCATCCCGTGCCGTCAGGGTTGCGGTGGTCCGCAAACAGGGTGGCGCCCAGGGCCAGAAGCCGCTCGACTTCCTCATCCCGGGTACGGTCCTGAGGC
The DNA here is from genome assembly GCF_039531675.1 of Catenulispora subtropica. Lineage (NCBI taxonomy): Bacteria > Bacillati > Actinomycetota > Actinomycetes > Catenulisporales > Catenulisporaceae > Catenulispora > Catenulispora subtropica. The sequence continues at coordinate 82,295 of NZ_BAAAQM010000025.1, read as the reverse complement.
TGAAGGTCCACGTGGACGCGGTTCTTGACTGCCTTCGACTCGGGGACCTGGATGAACAGCAGATCGGAACCGACGAGCCCGACCTCGCCGTCCCCGGGCTGATCCTCGGGATGAAGCGTCGTCCCGAAGACCTCGGCCCAGAAAGAGGCCAGCTTGTACGGGTCAGCGCAGTCGAAGGTGACGTGACGTACGAGAGAAGTCATGGCGCGATTCTCTCGGTTCACGAGTCGGCTGGGCAACACGTATTCGACAGCCCCGTAGCGCTGACCTGGGCTTCTTGGGTGTGTAAAGTGCCACATACCCCGAAGGCTCGCAGGAACATCCCTGCCGGCAAGTTCGGCATTTCCGGCCACCGAGACATCGACGGTCGCGCTGCCCTCTATATCCTCGGTGACACCGGACAACGGCTCCAAGGTCGGCGTCGCGATGCCAGTCCGCGTCAACTTCGGCTCCGCGGTGGCGTCAACGAACCGCGCTGCGATCGAGAGGGCGATGAAGGTCACGACGACGCCGCACGTCGACGGCGCGTGGTCCTGGGTCGACTCGACCACGGTCGACTTCCGCCCGCAGGGCTTCTGGCCGGCCGGTACCAAGGTCTCCGTCCAGTTCGGCTCGACCAGCCGCACGCTGGACTTCTCCATCGGTGACGACCACGAGATCGTCGTCGATGCGACGACGCACATGATGAGCGTCTACGAGAACGGCACGTTGATCAAGAAGTTGGCCAGCGGCACGGGCGAGCCGGGCGATGCCACCTACGGCGGCACGATGGCCATCATGGACATGGTCCCGCACATCGAGATGACCTCGTGCGCCATCGGCCTCCAGTGCACCAAGGGCGGGCCCGGCTGGTACGACCTCCAGACGTACCACGACCTGCAACTCACCGACAGCGGCACCTTCATCCACTCGGCGTGGTGGGACAACTCGCTGGGTAAGGCGAACATCTCGCACGGCTGCGTCCACCTCTCGGAGGCCGACGCGGCGTATCTGTGGAACATAGTCCAAGTCGGAGACCCGGTGACGATCAACGGCACCAACCACAAGGTGAGCCAGTCCAACGGCTACGCTGACTACACGCTGTCGTGGTCGCAGTGGCTGTCCAACTCCGCTGCCGGCGTCCAGGTGTTCTAGGTACTCCAGCTGACTTTCGTTGCTGGTGTGGCTGACGCGACGGCCACCGCTATCCATCGTGATTTGTGAAGACAACGAAGAACGCTGCGGTGCCCGCCGGCCACACCTTAAAGTCTGGACCTGCCGAAGGGTTGTTCAGGGACCTGATGGGACGGGTCGTCGGACGGTTCGGCCGCATTGAGCCACGCCGCACGTGCGAACGAATGGTACGCGGGCCGCTGGTCGAGTTGCCACGCAAGAACTGAGCCGAGGCGGCCGAGCAGGCCCGTCCTGTGCCGATCGGGGGCGGCTGCGCCGCCGTCCGCACGCGGCTCACGTGCCGCGCTGTCGATGACCGTCATGACCGCCCGCTCCCTTCGGATACCCCCGCGCGGGTATCGCTCGACGAGCGTAGGCATACCCCCCCGGGGGTAAGTCACAGATACCCCAGGAGTTACCTGCCGCAGCGGCGCGGCCCCTCGCGCCGAGGGCGTCCAGCGCCGCTGCGAGCCGCGCTGCGGCTTGGTCGGCGACCGGCGCCAGGCCGGCCTGCCCGGTGCGTCCGACCATGATCTGCGGGTCCGATGCCTCGGCGACGGTGATGTCACCCTCGGCACGCACCACGACCTTGCGGGCAGGCACCAGCCCGATCCGCCGGCCGGGGCCCGCGCGACCGGATCGGTCGCCGTGCCGCATACGGTCGAGGTGACCAATGACCCGGACGCGTCGCGGACGGCGGCGCAGTCGCCGCGTCCACCGCCAGCGACACCGTCACCAAGGCGACGAAAGCCAGCGCGATGCAGCGGAACACGGGGCATCAGAGCGCCGGCAGGGAGGCGCGCAGGTGCTGAGGCCAGTAGCGGCTCAAGCCCCGGTAAGGCTTGCCGCGGTGGCCACGGCCGGCCTGGCGCACAGACCTGGCATGACGCCCAGACCTGGCATGAACGGACAGCTGGGGCCGTGCGGACCCCGAGGGGCGTTCCCGACGAGCGTTCCCGACGAGCGCGCTCGGACCACTGCGGCCATCATGGAAGCGGGGTGTCCTCCTCCCTGAGGCGACGGATGGAAGACGCAGCGTGAGCGGCACTGTCATCGTCGGATACGACCAGTCCGAGCCCAGCGAGCAGTCCCTGATGTTCGCGGCCCGGGAAGCCGAGCTGCGGGGCGCGACGCTGGTGGTCTTCCACGGCTACCACTTCACCAGGCGCGGCGCCGCGCTGATCCCGCCCGCGGCGCTGCAACAGGTGTACGAAGACGCGGGACTCCGGATCGCTGAAATCGGCGTGGAACACGTCCGTTCGCGATTCCCCGACCTGGCCGTGCGGTCCGGGGCCGAGGCCGGGCTGCACGCCCGGATGCTCGCCGAAGCCGGCGAGAACGCCGACCTGATCGTGGTCGGCAACCGGGGCCGTGGCGGGTTCACCGGCCTGCTGCTGGGGTCGGTGTCGATGCGAACGCTCGGCGCCGCACGCTGCCCGGTCGTCGTGGTCCGCGGCGGTGAGCACGGACCGCGCGGACGCGTCGTGGCCGCCGTCGACATCGACGGCCCCGCCGCCGAAACAGTCCTGGACTTCGCATTCGACGAGGCATCCCTGCACCACGCCGACCTCGTCGCGGCCTACGCGTGGGATCAGGACGCACCGTTGATCCTCGACGCCACGCTGGGCACCGCCGCCCTCGGCGAAGCCGCCCAGACCATCATCGCAGCCTGCGATGACCGCTTGGCCGCGCTCGTCCAGAAGACCGGCGCACGCCACCCCGAAGTGGCCTCCTCCCACCACGCCGCGACCGCCTCACCGGCAGGCCTGCTCGTCGCCGAGTCCCAGTACGCGGACCTGTTGGTGGTGGGCGCGCGCCGGCACAGCCACGACCACCCCGGTATGCGCATCGGACCGGTCGCCGCCGCGGTGCTGCACCACGCCGAATGCCCGGTGGCCGTCGCACCGGCGCCTGCGGGCAGCGACGGGACAAAGCCCTGAGGAGGCCTGTGATGCGTGTGCTGGTGGCGTACGCGAGCGACCACGGATCCACCCGAGGCCTGGCCGAGCGCATCGGCAGCGTGCTCGCCGGGCAAGGCCTGCAGGCCGAGGTCCGGTCCTTCAGTTCAGTCGATGCCCCCGTAGGTTACGACGCGTTCGTCCTCGGCAGCGCCGTCCACGACCAGAAATGGCTCCCCGCGGCACAGGACTTCATCCACGAACACGCCGAAGCACTGGCGCGCCGCCCCGTGTGGCTGTTCAGCGTGGGAATGCCGGGTGCGCTGCGATGGCCGCTGAGCCAGTTCGCCACGGCGGAGGAACCCAAGCTTCTGGCACAGTTCGAAGGAGTGATCAGGCCCGTCGCCCACCGTCTGTTCTCCGGCGTGATCGCGCCGGGCCATCTACCCGGAACCGGCCGTGTGCTCTTCAAAGCGATCGGCGGCAGGTACGGTGACTATCGGAACTGGCCTGAGATAGAGGCCTGGGCACGACAGATCGCCGCTGCCGTCCCCCCGAGGCCCGGCACGGATCAGGGATGACGCGATATGCCCCGACGGCCTTACCGCGAAGGACGCCACCCCACTCCTGATCGCGCGCCGTTGCTCGAAGACTGAGTTGCCCTCGGGCATGAGGACCAAGGCCTCGCCGTCGCCCGGCTGGCTTCGGGGTGAGCCGTGGTCCCGAAGACCTGGGCCCGGAAGGACGCGAGCGTGTACGGGTCGGAGCAGTCGAACGTCACGTGATATACGAGAGGAGTCACGGCCCGGGATTCTTCCGGCAGGCCGCACGGCTGGGCAACACAGATTGCACACCGGTCGTGACCTGGGAACCGATCTCCGCTGACAAGGACCAGGACTACCCGCAATGCGTCCAGACCAGCACCGACGCCATCGGCAAGGCCGTCGACCAGGCCATGAACCATCAAACGACCGGATCCGACAGCCGGCAACGGCCCTCATCCAAGCCGTCTAGCCGCGCTTGGGCCAGATCGGGCCCTGGTCGGTCCAGATGACGCCCTTGTTGCGGCACAGGCAGAAGGGGTGGCCGATTGGGTCGGTGTAGATCTGCCAGCCGTATCCGTTGGGGCCGATGAAGTCCTGCTTCAGTGTCGCGCCGAGGTCGAGGACGCGGCGCTGCTCAGACTCGATCTCGTCCACTTCGAAGTCGAGGTGGAACTGTTTGGGGTGCTCGATGTCAGGCCACTGCGGGGCACGGTAGTCGTCGACCCGGATGAATGCCAGCTCGATCTCGCCGAACTGGATGCCAGCCCACTCCTCGGAGCTGCCCTCCTTGACCGGACGGCCCGTCACCTCTGAGTAGAACGCCGCCAGCTTCATCGTGTCCGGGCAGTCGACAATGAAATCGGTGAGTCGCAGCATCCCGCGATCTTGTCACAAGCTCGCACCCGACTTCGAGACAAATCCTGAGCAGCCCCGCCGCCGGAGAAGACGTGGCGGGGCCTGGCCACCCGCTACGACAAGTCCCCGGAAAGCTACGAGGCCGGACTCCACCTCCGAGGCTCGATCATGTGGCTGAAACTCCTCACCTCAACCACATGATCCGAACCCCGAACAGTTCCTAGTCGTCCTGCCGCCCCTGCCACGTCGTGACGCACACCTCGTTGCCCTCCGGGTCGGCCAGTACCCAGAACGCCGGTGCGCGGCCGTCGTAGATCACCCGTCCCCCGGCTGCCACGGCGGCCGCGACCCGCCTTCGGGCCTCGTCGTGGGGGACGCTGACGTCGAAGTGGATGCGGTTGCGCTGCGGTCGTGGGGCGTCCATCTGCTGGAACCAGATCGCCGGTCCCTGGCGGAGGGGGTCGACCAGGGCGTCCGTCGGGCCGTCCTTGCCCGGTTCGTCGACGTAGGCGAAGACGGCCTTCCAGAACGGGCGGACCGCGGGGATGTCGATCGCGTCCACGGCGATCTCCACGAGTTGCAGCGACCGCACGCGCGGGTCCGCGCTGCCGACGTCGGGATCCGTCACGAACCCGGCCGGGCCCAACGCCTGCGAGATACGGGCCGCCAACGCCGTGTCGGCGTCCGTGACCTGGACGGCGTCAGCCGACTGAAGCGCGAGCACGACCCGGTCGGGCCGGACGTCGAACCGCAGATGCCGGTCGGCGTCGTCACCGCACGCCTCGACCGCGATCCCCGCGGCCTGCGCTCCCCGTGCCAGTGAGCCGACCACGACCGTGGTCCGCAGCTCGCCGAGCAGGTAGCGCCAGCCGATCGCCTCGACCGCCTCGGACGCCTCCCGGAACCGCAGGACTCGCTCGGGCTCAGGCATCAGCATCCTGGGAAGGGGAAGCCGGGGTCGTCTCCACCACCGGGGCTGTCTCGACCGCTGGCGCCGTCTCCACCACCACCGGCGGCGGGTTCTTCACCGGCCGGTCCCGCACCGTGTACTTCGGGTCCGTAGCCTCGAACAGTATCCGCCGCGTCTTCAGGTCCGCGTCGACCAGCCGCACCTGGATCTCGCGGCCCAGCGGCAGGTCGTGGCCGTCGCAGCGGGCGCGCACCGCCGGCTGCGCCAGCTGCACCACGCCCACGTCCGGCTTGCCGTTGCGGTCCCAGTCGATCCGCTCGTTCAGGTCGATGACCACGGCGTCGAACTCGTCGCCGACTCGGTCCTTCAACAGCATCGTCTCGACCAGGTCCACGCACTCGCGGTCCACCGAGTTGCCGCGGCGGTCGGCGCCCTCCATCACCGCCGGCAGCTTCGGCAGCTCCGAGCGGGTCCACTCCGGCACGTCGACGCCCGCGCACAGCGCCACGCACACTTCGCCGGCGTAGCGGTCGGCCAGGCGCCGCAGCGGGGCGGTGACGTGCGCGTAGGTGTTCGCCACCGCCGAGTGCCCGGCCTGCTCCGGAACGCCGCCGTCGAACGCGGTGTAGCCGGCCCCGCGCATCAGAGTCGTGGTCTCCTGGAGGAACGCCGCGTGGGCGGGGACCGCCGGGTCCAGGGTGCGGATCAGCTCGCTGTAGGTGACGCCGTCGGACCAGCGGATCCGCAGGGCGCGCGCGACGCGGCGCAGCCGGTGGTACGCCAGCGGCGGCGGCTCGGGCATGGTGCGGAGCAGCCCGATCTCGCCGTAGACCATCAGGCTGGCCGCGGCCATGCCGGTGAGCAGCGAGATCTGTGCGTTCCAGTTCTCGACCGGCAGCGGCGTCTGGTACTCCAGCGCCCAACTGTCGCCGTGCGCGACCACGGCCTGCGCCGGCACGTTCAGGCTTATCCCGCCGCGGTCGGCCTCGCGCTCCTGACGCAGCGTGCCGATCTCGCGGAGCAGCTCGATCACCGGGTCGGCGGTGCCCGCGTCCAGTGCGGCCTGCGTCCCGGCGTAGTCGAGCTTGGCCCGGCTGCGGACCCGCGCGCGCCGCACCTCGACGTCGGTCGTCTCGCCCGAGGAGTCCAGGTCTATGCGCCACAGCAGCGCGGGTCGCTCCTGGCCGGGCAGCAGCGAGGCCGCGCCCTCGGAAAGGACCTCCGGGTGCAGCGGGATGCGCATGTCCGGCATGTAGTACGTCTCGCCGCGCCGGTGCGTCTCCAGGTCCAGCGCGCTGCCGGGGGTCACGTACGCCGCGACGTCGGCGATGGCGTAGTGCACGCGGTAGCCGCCGCCCCCGCGCTTCTCCAGGTACATGGCCTGGTCCAGGTCCATCGAGCTGGCCGGGTCCAGAGTGACCAGCGGCAGGTCGGTGGCGTCGAGCCCGGGCAGGCGCGGCGCCTTCACGGCGGCTTCCGCCTCGGCCAGCGCCTCCGGCGGGTAGGTGCCGGGCAGCTGCAGCTCGGCGCGGATCGCGTCGAACCCGGCGACCAGGTCGGCGGCCGGTACGGCGGCCTCGACGGTGAGCACTCTTTGCGGCATGCCAGCACCCTACGGGGCCGGGGCCGCGATTACACGTGTCCTGCGATCATCATCACGCGGCGTCGGGGGTGGCTTACCCGGGGGTGGAACGCGGTGTCCCACGCCACCCCCGGTTCGGCTGTCAACCCTCTGAGGAGTCGCCGGCGAGGATGCGGTACAGCGCCTGGCGCGCTCCGACCAGCACCCGCGAGGCCTCGCTCCGCTGGCTCTCGGTCCCGACCTGGATCACCTGCATGTAGGCCATCGCCAGCTGGGCGATGACGTCCCGGATCTTGGCGGCCTCCTCGGTGGCCCCCTCGTCCTCCTCGACGCCTTCCCAGGGCGCGGTCCACTCCGCCCGGTGCTCGTGCACGTATTGCCGGCCTTGTTCGGTGAGCGCGAACATCTTGCGCCCCTCCCCCTCCGTGGTCCGGACGATCCCCTCGTCCTCCAACTGCTGAAGCGCCGGGTAGATCGACCCGGAGCTGGGCTTCCAGCCGCCGTTGGTGCGCTTCTCGATCTCCTGCATCAGCTGATAGCCGTTGGCCGGCCCCTCGTCGAGCAGGATGAGGACCGTTATGCGCACGTCTCCGCGGCCGGCGCGGCCGCGTCCGCCGTGCCAGAGCCGCCCGCCGGGCCCGGGCCCGCCGCCGAACATCGCGCCGAAGCCGCCGAGCACGTCGAACGGCGTGAACGTCCCGCCGGCCCCGGGGATCGGCGGCAGCGGCGGGAGAGGGGGCATCGGGGGCATCGGCCCGGGGCCCATCGGGCCCATCGCCCAGCCGTGGCCGCCGCGGCCGCGGCCGGAGCCGCGACGGTCGCCCCGCTCGCTCCGGTCGCCCCGGTCGCGACGCTCGCTCCGCTCTCCGCGCTCGTCGCGCCGGCCCCTGGCGAAGTCCTGCTCGCGCTCACGGGCCTCGCGCTGGAGGCGCTCCTTCAGTTCCCGCTCCCGCTCAGCGGCCTCTCGCTGGATGCGGCGGCTCTCCTCCTGAAGCGCCCGCACCTGCTCACGCAGCTCGTGCGCGAGCGTGCCGCCCTCATCCTGGTCTTCCTGCTCGTCGCGGTCGTTCCGCTCGTCGGTCATCGCCGCCTCCAGTTCCACTCACCGGCGACTGTCGTCGCCTCTCAACGATATGACGCGCCGTCCAGCGGCGACACCGCCAGATAGGCCGCCCGTTCGCCACCCGGAGCCCGTCCGCACCGCGACCGGAGCTCCCGCTCGCGGCGCCGGATGTCCTGTTCGATCTCGCGTGCGGTCCGTGGACCGCGCTCGGCACGGCTGCGGAACCGGTACTTCACGACCAGCGTCTCGCCTGCGATCATGATCGCCTCCCCCTCACTGGACGACTGTCCGAACTACGTCTTCGATACTTCAACGATATGTCGTTAACTGTCGCCGCGCAAGTCCCGGCCGCCATGCGCCAGAATGATCGCCGTGCTGATCCTGCTCCCGCCCTCCGAGGGCAAGGCCGCCGACGGCTCCGGCCCCGCGGTCGACCTGGCCGCGCTGGCGTTCCCCGAGCTGGCCAAGCCCCGCAAAGCCCTCATGGCGGAGCTGGGCCGGCTGGCCAAGGGCCGCGCGGCCACCGCGCTGACCGTGCTCGGCCTGTCGCCGAACCAGGCGGCCGAGCTGGAGGCGAACCGCGATCTGGCCACCGCCCCGACGCTGCCCGCCGCCGACCGCTACACCGGCGTCCTCTACGACGCCCTCGACCTGCCGGGCCTGCGCCACGACGCCCCGGAGGCGTACGCCCGCGCCGAGGCCCGGGTCCTGACGTTCTCCGGCCTGTGGGGCGTGGTGCGGCCGACCGACGCGATCCCGGCGTACCGCTGCTCGGGCGGCGTGACGCTGCCCAAGGCCGGCTCGGTGGCGAAGCTCTGGCGGCAGGCACTGACGCCGGCGCTCGCCCCGGTCGTCGCGAACGGGCTGGTGGTGGACCTGCGCTCGTCGGCGTACGCGGCGATGTGGCGGGTGCCGGCGGACGTCGCGGACCGTGCGGCGACGGTCCGGGTGCTGCACGAGCGCCTGGTGGACGGCGTCCCGAAGCGCAGCGTCGTGAGCCACTTCAACAAGGCGACCAAGGGCCGTCTGGCGCGGGCGCTGCTGGTCGGCGACGTGGCGGCCGACACGCCGAAGGAACTGGCGGTGGCGTTGCAGGACCTGGGATTCCGCACCGAGACCGCGGCGCCGGCCAAGCCGGGGACGGCGTGGACGATCGACGTGGTGGTCGACTCAGTGGCCTGAGGGAGAGGGAAGAGCACCCTTCGGCTGAGCGTTGGCGAGCCGACGCGCGCTCTGCTCTCAGCTCTTAGCTCCACAGAGCGTGTCCAGCGGCTTGGAGGCCTCCGCGACCTTCTTCTGGTCCGCCTCGGTGGAGGCGTGCGCGGTGGTGTCGGTGCCGAGCGCCGAGTAGGCCGTGCCGAGCGTCTCCAGCGTCGACTTCAGCTCGGAGTTCTTCGTCTTCGTGGCCTGGGTCCGCAGGGCGGTCGCGGCGGTCTTGTAGTCCTGGCCCATCCGCCTCGGGGAGTCCTTGTCCGTCTCGACCTTCTGCTGCGCCGTCAGGAGCGCCTGGCGGACGGCGGTGCAGGCGGTGTGGTCGACGTCCTTGCCCACGGACGGGGTGCTGGCCGGCTTGTCCGGGGTGGGCGTCGGGTCCGCGCTCGGTGTGGCGGGCGTCGCGGCGGAGGCCGAGGGGGTGCTGGGGGCCAGGGTGCGGGCCGCGGCGGCGTTCTTCGGCTGCACCGTGACCGAGCAGCCGGCGAGCAGGACGGCCGCGGCGGCGGTCACCGCCGCGGCCCGGGCGGCGGCGACCGTCCGTCCGGCCGGGTTCCGTCCTTCGTCGTCGTGCCTTGCGTTCCCCGGCCCCATCCGTTCCATGAGCCGGGAGTCTATCCACGATCACCGGCACGCGAGGGATACCCCGGAAGATCGCCGGGGACCTGCGCCTAAAAGGTCAAATGCGCGGTGTCGTTGAACAGCCGCAGCGAGCTACGGCCGTCGCCGTAGTAAGTCACGACCGACAGCGACGCCGCCGACAGCTCCATCGCGTACAACGCCTCGGGCGGCGCACCCAGCGCGTCTCGGATCAGGGTTTTGATCGGCGTGACGTGCGACACGACGAGCACGGTGCGGCGCGCGAAGCGCTTGAGCACCTGATCCCGGGCCGCCTGCACACGCGTCGCGACGGCGTCGAACGATTCGCCCCCAGGGGGTTGCGCCGATGGGGACGCCAGCCACGCCTGGAGCTCTTCGGGCCAGCGTTCGCGCACTTCAGCGAATGTGTGGCCGTCCCAGAGCCCGAAGTCGGTCTCCCGGAAGCCCTCGGCGATCTCGACCGGGAGGCCGAGCGCGTCGGCGGCCGCCTGCGCGGTCTGACGGGTGCGGGCCAGGGGCGAGGCGACGACGGCGTCGATGCCGCCCCGCGCGGCCAGCCGGCGGGCGACGGCGGCGGCCTGCGCGCGCCCGGCGTCGGCCAGGTCCGGATCGCCGGCGCCGGAGAAGCGCTTCTCGGCGGTGAGCGGAGTGGCGCCGTGGCGCAGGAGGATGAGCGTGGTCGGCGGGCCGAGGTCGGGCGCCGGGGACCAGGCTGGCGGGGCGGGGGCGGCCATGGCTGCGGGGGTGGGTGCGGCCGCGGGTCCAGGAGCGGCTGCGGGTCCAGGAGCGACCGCGGGTCCGGGGGCGACCGCGGGTCCGGGTCCAGGCCCGAGTACGGCGGTGACGACACCGGAGCTGGCAACGGAAGCTGTGCCGTCCTGCCCTTGAGCAGGGTTTTCAGCGCTCGGCAGGGTGTCCAGCCCGTTCACGGAGCCGCGCTCCCGTGCCGCCCGGAAAGCCGCGATCATCGTCTCGGCCTCGGCCATCTTCGCCGCGGCCGCCGCCGGATCGTCCAGCGCCAGGTTCCCGAGCGCGTCAGCCCTCTTGTTCTGCGCCCGCGGCACCCACGTGTAGCGCACCGCGCCGGCCCGCGGGAAGGCGGTGCGCGCCTCCGCGGCCAGGGGGCGGATGGCGGGGTGCTTGATCTGCCAGAGCCCGCTCATCTGCTGCACCGCGAGCTTGGAGTCCATGCGGACCTCGACCTCGGCGTCGGGGTCGAGGGCGTAGGCGGCGCGCAGGCCGGCGATCAGGCCGCGGTACTCGGCGACGTTGTTGGTCACCACGCCCAGGCCCTCGGCCAGTTCGACCAGGACCTCGCCGGTGGCGGCGTCGGCGACGAGCGCGCCGTACGAGGCCGGGCCGGGGTTGCCGCGGGAGGCCCCGTCGGCCTCGACGACGAACGTGCGCGCCACCGGCGCCTACAGGCCGGAGTCGGGGACGCGCACCAGGATGCGGCCGCACTCCTCGTGCCGCACGACCTGGTCGGCCGGGGCCGCCTTGATCGCGTTCACCTCGCTGATGTCCAGCTCCAGCCGGCAGCCCTCGCAGCGGCGCTGGCGGATCGCCGCCGCACCCACGCCGGCGTGGGCCGCACGGACCCGCTCGTACAGGGCCAGCAGGTCCTCGGGGATGGTGCCGGCGACGGTGGCGCGCTCGCCGGTGAGCTTGGCGGCCTCGGCGTCGATGCCGTCGGTGGCGGCGGTGATGGCGGCGCCGATCGCGTCCCGGCGGGCCTGCGCCTCGTCCCGCTGGGCGGTCATCTCGGCGACCCGCGCCTGGGCGGTCTCCATCCGCTCCATGACCTCCAGCACCACGTCCTCCAGGTCGGACTGGCGGCGGGCCAGGGTTTCCAGCTCGTGCTGCAGGTTCTCCAGGTCCTTGGCCGAGCCGCGGCCGGACTCCAGCAGCTGCCGGTCCCGGGCGGCGCGGTTCACCACCTGTTCGACGTCCGCCTCGGCCTTCTTCTGCTCGCGCGCCACGTCGCCCTGGGCGGTCTCGGCGGCGATCAGGACGTCGCGCAGGTCGGCGAGGCGCTGGTCCACCTTCTCGGCCTCGGCCAGCTCCGGCAGGGTGCGCCGCTTGTGCGCCAGCTGGGCCAGCCGGACGTCCAGGCCTTGCAGGTCCAGCAGCCGGAGCTGGTCGGCGGGGTTCGCGTTCAGGGCAGTGCCTCTCTCTATGACTCTCTTGACTTGTCGCCGGCGCTCAGCCGGCCGCCACGTGCGCGGTCCACGGATCGGTGACCAGCGTGGAAACGTACGTCTCCACGTTAGTACCGGCAGCCCCGAGCGTGGAACGCAATGTGCCGGCGGCGTGCTCCAGCCACGGCCACTCACTGGCCCAGTGCGCCACGTCCACCAGCGCCGGTCCGCCCGCCTCCAGTGCCTCGGAAGCCGGGTGGTGGCGCAGGTCGGCGGTGACGTAGACGTCGGCGCCGGCCTTGCGCGCCGCGCCGAAGAACGTGTCGCCGGCCCCGCCGCAGACCGCGATCCGGCGTACCGGCCGCTCCAGGTCCCCGGCCACCCGGACCCCGCCGGAGGTCGCCGGCAGCGCGGCGGCCACCCGGCGGGCGAAGGCCGCCAGCGGTTCGGCCTCGGGCAGCTCGCCGACCCGTCCGATGCCCAGCTCCGGGTTCCCGGCGCGGGCGTCCAGCGGCACCAGGTCCCGCACGCCCAGGGCCTGCGCGAACGCGTCGGACACCCCGGGGTCGGCGGAGTCGGCGTTGGTGTGCGCGGTGAACAGCGCCACCCCGCCCCGGATCAGCTTGTGGACCAGCCGCCCCTTGAAGTCGGTGGCCGGCACCCCGTGCACGCCGCGCAGGAACAGCGGATGGTGGGTCACCAGCAGGTCGGCCCCGCGCTCGATCGCCTCGTCCACGACGGCGGCCACCGGGTCGACGGCGAAGGCCACGGTCCGCACCGGTTCGTCCGGGTCGCCGCACACCAGTCCGACCGCGTCCCACGGCTCGGCCCACGCCGGGTCGTAGACGCGTTCCAGGAGCGTGACGACGTCGCGGAGGGTGGGCGCGGGGGCGCTCTGGGGCTCGGGCATGGCCGCTAGGCTACCGGCCCGGCGCCGTGCTTCCCCGATTGACCGATCCGGCGTGCGAGAAGGCGCCTCAGGCCGCAGATTCGTCTCACAGGTTCACTTCGCGAGGGAGGCGTCAGATGCGCGCGGTCGGTGTGAAGGAGTACGGGACCACGCCCGAGCTGCTCGACGTGCCCAAGCCCACCCCGGGGCCGGGGCAGCTGCTGGTGCGCGTGGAGGCGGCCGGGATCAACCCGGTGGACTCGATCATCGCCGCCGGCGTCTACGGGAAGCCGCCCCTGCCCCTCGTGATGGGCGTGGACTTCGCGGGCCGCGTCGAGGCCCTCGGCGCCGGCGTCTCCCGCTACGCCGTCGGCGACGCGGTGTTCGGCCGTGCCCAGGGCACCTACGCCGAATACGTGGTCGTCGACGAGACCGGCCCGGTCGCCGCGGCCCCGGACGCCGTCGAGCTCAAGACCTCCGCCGCGCTGCCCACCGCCGGGGCCACCGCCCTGGGCATCCTGGAGCGCGCCAAGGTCCGCGGCGGGGAGAGCCTGCTGCTGATCGGCGCGGCGGGCGGCGTCGGCACGTTCCTCACCCAGCTGGCCTCCGCCCGCGACGTCCGCGTGGTGGCGGTGACGCGCGGCGACGAGAGTGTGCGGATGGGCCTGTTCGGGGCGGCGGTGACCATCGACGCCACCGCCGAGAGCGTGCCGGACCGCATGGAGCGCGACGAGTACCCGGAGGGCGTGGACGTGCTGGTGGACCTGGTGTCGTCCGACAAGGCGGCGTTCGCGGCGAACAAGAAGATGGTCCACGACGGCGGCGTGGCGGTCAGCACCCGCGGCGCGGTGAGCGAACACGGGTCCGTGCAGTCCGGGGTGGAGGAGATCGCGTTCCTGGTGGAGCCGACCGCCGAAGTGCTGGCCGCGCTCGCCAAGGAGGTCGACGCCGGGACGCTGAAGGTGTTCGTGGACGCGGAGGTGCCGCTGGAACAGGCGCCGCAGGCCGTGGCACGGATCCAGGGCGGCGGCGCGCGGGGCAAGACGATCGTCAAGCTCTGAAGCGTGGTCAGAGATAGTCCGCGACCTCGGTGACCTTCCCGAAGCGCGGGAAGGTCACCCGCACCGCGAACTCGTGTTCCTCGGCGGTCAGCGCGGACATCGCGTCCTCGACGAACTCGAGCTCGAAGTCCAGGTCCGAGGCGACGCGCGCCGTCGACTCCACTCCCATGTTGGTCATCAGGCCGCCGAGCACGAGGGTGTCGGCGCCGAGGTCCTTCAGGCGGGCTTCCAGGTCGGTGGTGGCGAAGGCGCCGATGCTGCCCTTGACGAGCGTGATGTCGCCCTCCTGCACGAGGCCGTCGGCGAAGCCGCTGCCGGGCGGCTGCTCGGCGACGTTCGGCCGGTCGACGCGGATCAGCACGACCGGCCGCCCGGCGGCGCGGAAGGCCGCGGCCAGCCGCCGGGACCGGTCGAGCACGTCCTGGCCGCCGTGGGGTGCCACGGGCAGGGCGATCAGGCGCGGCATCAGATCGATGAGCACGAGTGCTGTTGTCACACGCCCGACCCTACGGCGTCCGGTGTCACTGGGGCGCGCCGCACTCCGGGCAGAACTTCGATCCGGCCGGCACCTGCACGCCGCAGCCGCCGCACGTCCCGGGCGCGTTCTGCTTCGCGCCGCATTCGGGGCAGAACTTCGCGCCGTGCGTCTCGTGGCCGCAGGACAGGCACACCAGCTGCTTCTGGGTGGTGACGTCGACCTCGGCCGCCATCGCCGCGCCGACGTCGCGCGCCCGCGAGGTCGCGGCGTCGACCTGGCCGTGGATCCGCGCGGACTCGACTTCGGAGGCCAGGTCCGGCGCGCAGGAGGTGCACAGGCCCCGGTCGGCGTTGAAGCAGCGTTCGCACACGTAGTACGCGCAGCGGGCGCAGCGGTGGAAGTGTTCGGCCGCCGCCTCGATCGACTTCTTGAACGAGGCGTCGCGGGCCTTGTGCCAGCCGCTCTCCACCAGGCCGTCGACGCCCTGTGCGACGTCCCAGCCCACCGAGGACGCCGCGCCGGAGGCCATGTTCGCGGCGCGGCGGATCCAGCCGGCGGCGCGGGCGGTCCGGTAGGGCTCGAATCCGCTGCGCCATGTGTCGTTGCAGCGCTGGCAGTAGAACTCGAACTCGAAGCCGGCGTCGTTGCCGTAGGTGACGGAGTAGTCGCGGTGGTTGTTGCTGAACCACAGTGTGTCGGCCATGCCCGAACCCCCCAAGTGAACGTTCCTTCGGGGAAAGCTTAGGGCTCACTGACGACGCATAGACAACACCTCTGTGGCGGAGAATCCCTCGCCGGGAGTCTTGGTTTCGAAGTACGAACTCATCCCCGTTTCGAGCTCCGAGACGGTGAAGGTCTCTTGGGCCGCATCCCAACGCTGTTCGACGACGGGCCGCTGCATCAGCAGCACCATGCCGCCGTGCACGACGAACAGCTGTCCGTTGACCTTGTCGGCGGCCGGGGAGGCGAGGTACGCGACCAGCGGGGCGACGTGCTCGACGGCCAGCGGGTCCATGCCTTCGGTGGGCACTTCGAACCCGGCGAACACGTCCTCGGTCATCTTGGTGCGGGCCCGCGGGCAGATCGCGTTGGCGCGCACGCCGTAGCGGGCGCAGCCGTTGGCGGTGGCGGTGGTCAGGCCGACGATCGCGGCCTTGGCGGCGGCGTAGTTGGCCTGGCCCGCGGCGCCGGCGAGGAAGGCCTCGGAGGAGGTGTTGACGACGCGTCCGTAGACGGGTCCGCCGGCGGCCTTGGAGGCGTCGCGCCAGTGCGCGGTGGCGTGCCGGGTCATGGCGAAGTGGCCCTTGGCGTGCACCCGCAGCACGTCGTCCCATTCCTGTTCGGACATCGAGAACACCATGCGGTCGCGCAGGATCCCGGCGTTATTGACCAGGATGTCCAGCGAGCCGAAGGACTCGATCGCGAGGCGGGTGAGGGACTCGGCGTAGGCGAAGTCGGAGACGTCGCCGGCCGAGGCGACGGCCTGGCCGCCGCCCTTGACGATGGCGGCGGCGGTCTCCTCGGCGATCACGGGGTCGTGGTCGTTGACCACCACGGCGGCGCCCTGACGGGCCAGTTCGAGCGCTTCGGCGCGGCCGAGGCCGCGGCCCGCGCCGGTGACGATGGCCGCGCGGCCCGTGAGGGATGTCGTCATGTCGGATCAGACCTCGATGATCGTCCGGATCGCCGCGCCGGAGCGGAGCAGGTCCAGGGCTTGGTTGATGTCGTCGAGCTTGAGGCGGGCGGTGATCATGCCCTCCAGGTCGAGCCGTCCGGCGCGCCACAGCGCGATCAGGCGGTCGTACTCCCGGCGCGGGTCGGTGCCGCCGTAGTAGGAGCCGAGGATCTTCTTGTTGTCGAAGAAGAGCTGGAACATGTCGAAGGTGACGTGGTCGTCGTTCTTGCCGGCGCCGACCACGGTGACGGTTCCGCCGCGGCGGGTGAGCGCGTAGGCCTGCCGCACGAGGGCGGAGCGGCCCACGACTTCGAAGACGTAGTCGAAGCCCGCGCCGCCGGTGACCTCGGCCTTGGCGGCGTCGGCGTCCTCCGGGCGGACGGCGCGGGTGGCGCCGAACCGCAGCGCGGCCTCGTGCTTGGCCTGGACCGGGTCGACGGCGACGATCTCGGCCGCGCCGGCGATGCGCGCGCCCTGGATCACGGCGATGCCGACGCCGCCGGCGCCGATCACCGCGACCGAGGAGCCCGGTTCGACCCGCGCGGTGTTCAGCACGGCGCCGACGCCGGTGGTGACGCCGCAGCCGATCAGAGCACCGACTTCGAAGGGCACGTCGTCGGGGATCTTCACGGCGCACTGCCACGGCACGACCATCTCCTCGGCGAAGGTGCCGCTGCCGGCGAAGCCGTAGACGGCGTTGCCGTCGAGCTTGAAGTGCGGCTGGAAGGTCATGCCGAAGAAGATGTGGACGCACAGGTTGCCCTCGCCGCGACGGCAGTCGCCGCATTCGCCGCAGGGCGGGTTCCAGCAGACGACGACATGGTCGCCGACCGCCACCCGGCTCACGCCCTCGCCGACCGCGACCACCTCGCCGGCCCCCTCGTGGCCGGGCACGAACGGTGCGGGCTGCGGCAGCACGCCGGTCATCGCCGACAGGTCCGAGTGGCACACGCCGGTGGCGCGGATACGGATCTTCACCTGGCCGGGGCCCGGGTCGTCGACGGTGAGGTCGTCGCGGACGGTCAGGGTCTCGTGGCCGGTCTCGAACAGGACTGCTGCGCGCATGGTGTGCTCCACCCGTTTCTAGCTCTGGTAGGTCAACACGGTGTTGGCCAGGACGACGGCGTCGTCGCGCTCGGCCGACGAGGAGACGATGTCGACCCGTCCCGCGCCGTCGTCCCACATCTTCACGCGCATCGTCTCGCCCGGGAAGAAGACCCCGGCGAATCGGGTGGAGTACTCCGTGACCCGGCTCACGTCGCCGTCCAGAACCGTGTCGACGGCCGCCTTGCAGGTGATGCCGTAGGAGCACAGGCCGTGCAGGATCGGGCGGTCGAAGCCGGCCATGGCGGCGAAGGCCGGGTCGGCGTGCAGCGGGTTCCAGTCGCCGGACAGGCGGTAGATCAGGGCGAGCTGCTCCAGCGTCTCGATCTCGACGACGTGGTCCGGCTCGCGGTCGGGCGTGGTGTCGACGGTCGAGGGGCCGCGTTCGCCGCCGAAGCCGCCCTCGCCGCGGACGAAGATCTGCGAGTGGTTGGTCCACAGCGGGCCGTCGGCGTCGGCGATCACACTCTCGGTGCGGATCACGGCGGCCTTGCCCTTGTCCCAGACGTCGGTGACGCGGCTGGTGGCGGTGGCCTGGCCGGCGGCCGGGATCGGGCGGTGCACGGTGATGGACTGGCCGCCGTGCAGGACGTTCACCAGCTGGATGTCCAGCCCCGGGTTGGAGAACAGCGAGAAACCCAGCGCGCCGCCGGCCACGACCGCGAAGGACGGGAGGACCTTGAGGTCCTTCTCGTAGACGTAGGCGAGCTCGCGCGGGTCGGTCGCCGGGACGCCCGCGCCCAGGCCCAGGTGGTAGAGCTGGACGTCTTTGGGGGTCCAGGCCAGCTCGGCGGTGCCCGCCGGGGCGGCCAGGGCCTTGTCGGGGTCGATCGGCATGCGCGGGGAGTCCCTTCGGTGGGCGCCACTGTCCCGGGCAAACTAGAACACGTTACTGTCGGATGCAATGGTCACCGAGACAACCTGATGGGGAGTCAGATCCGCATGACGGAAGCGGCACAGCGCGACGGGCGGCGCGACGACGTCCGCAGGGCCTGGCTCGACGAGCCCGAGGCCGGGCTCTCCGGCGCGAGGATCGCGAAGCACCGGCTGGTGGAACAGGTGCGGCGGCTGGTGGACGCGGCGTTCCAGCTGGACTGCGGGGACGCGGGATACGGGGACGCGGACGGGATCGCCG
This sequence comes from Catenulispora subtropica, assembly GCF_039531675.1. Lineage (NCBI taxonomy): Bacteria > Bacillati > Actinomycetota > Actinomycetes > Catenulisporales > Catenulisporaceae > Catenulispora > Catenulispora subtropica. The sequence continues at coordinate 63,998 of NZ_BAAAQM010000025.1, read as the reverse complement.
CGGTGTTCGATCGGCGCGCGGTGGCGTCGAGGGCGCGGGAAGGGGCCGCCGGTGCGGAGGCCGGCGGCGAAGGCGGCGCGGAGGCCGGCGGCGAAGGCGAGGGCGACACGGTGACGGCGCCCGAGGGCGACCCCCGGACCCGGGCCGACGCGGAGCGGGCCGCGTACTTCGAGGCTCTGGCCGCCGAGGCCGAGTCGCTCGCCGACCGCGTCGCCGCCCTGCCGCGCGTCCCGCGCGCGGACGTCGGCGGCGTCAACGCCAGCCAGGCGCGCCGTCACGACGCGCTGCTGGTGGAACGGTCGACGATCAACGGCCGGGGCAACCCGCTGTCCCCGCCGGTGCGGATGTGGGCCGACGGCGACCTGATCCGTGCCGAGGCGTACTTCACGGCGCCGTACGAGGGCCCGCCGGGGCGCGTCCACGGCGCGTGGGTGGCGGCGTGCTTCGACGAGATCCTCGGCTGCGCACAAGGGGCTTCGGGGGCGTTCGGCTTCACCGGCACGCTGACGATCACCCTGCGCCGAGCCACACCGCTCTACACGAAGATCACCTACGAAGCGGGCTTCTCCCACCGCGAGGGCCGCAAGATCCACGCGTGGGGCCGCTGCTACGCCGACGGCCACCTGACCGCCGAGGCGACCGGCGTGTTCGTGATCCCGGCGTTCGGCGGCGTGGGCCACGGCTCGGCCGCCTGACAAAAGATCACCCCTCCACGCCCCGCCCCCGCTAGGGTCCGGGGCGTGGAACATCGTGCACTCGGCCGGAGCGGCCTGTTCATCAGCGAGATCATTTACGGCAACTGGCTCACCCATGGCGAAGGCGTGGAGCGGGACACGGCGGCGGCGTGCGTGCAGGCGGCACTCGACGCGGGCGTCACCACCTTCGACACCGCCGACGTCTACGCCCAGGGCGCCGCGGAGGAGGTGCTCGGCCAGGCTCTGAAGGGCGTGCGCCGCGAGTCGCTGGAGATCGCGACGAAGGTGTGCCTGCCCACCGGCCCCGGCCGCAACGACCGCGGCCTGTCCCGCAAGCACGTCATCGAGTCCTGCCACTCCTCCCTGCGCCGCCTGGGCACCGACTACGTCGACCTGTACCAGGCCCACCGCTTCGACGACGAGACACCCCTGGCCGAGACCCTCATCGCCTTCGACGACCTGGTCCGCGCCGGCAAGGTCCTGTACCTCGGCGTCTCCGAATGGCGGGCCGGGCAGATCGCCGAGGCCCTCCGCCTGGCCGGCGACCTGGGCCTGCGCAGCCGCATCGTGGCGAACCAGCCGCAGTACAACATGCTGTGGCGGGTGATCGAGCCGGAGGTCGTGCCGCTCTCCGAGCGCGAGGGCATCGGCCAGATCGTCTTCCAGCCCCTGGCCCAGGGCGTCCTCACCGGCAAGTACCTCCCGGGCGAGCCCGCCCCGGCCGGCTCCCGCGCCGACGCCGGCGGCCGCGCCCCGCAGTTCATCTCCCGCGTCCTCGGCGACACCCTCCTGCGACGCGTCCAGGAACTGCGGCCCATCGCCGCCGACGCCGGCCTGACCATGGCCCAGCTCGCCGTCGCCTGGACCCTGAACCGGCCGGGCGTCTCGGCCGCGATCATCGGCGCCACCCGCCCCGAGCAGGTCCGCGACAACGCGGGCGCCTCCGGCGTGACGCTGGACGCCGAGACGCTGAAGCGGATCGACGACGTGCTGGGCGACCTGGTCGACCGCGATCCGGCGAAGACCGGCAAGATGATGGACGTCAGGCCGGAGTGGCGGGCGTCGCGTTCGTAGAGTCGCGTTCTCAGAACGGTGAAGGCCGCGCCCCGGTTTCCCCGGTGCGCGGCCTTCGCGCCCTCAGCCGGTCGCCGGCTCCGGCAGCGGCCCGGGCCGCCGGATGTCCGGCTCCAGATAGATCAGCCGCGCCTCCGGCACCGAGGCGCGGATGCGGGCCTCGGCCTCGTCGATCGCCTTCGCGATGTGCTCGGCGGTCTCGTCGTGGTCGACCGCGATCTTCATGGCGACCAGCAGTTCCTCCGGGCCCAGGTACATGGTGCGCAGGTGGATCACGTCGGTGACGGTGTGGCCGTCGACGGCGGCGGCGCGGATGGCGGCCACGTCGTGCTTGCCCGCGCCCTCGCCGACCAGCAGGCTCTTCATCTCGACGGCGAGCACTATGGCGATGCAGACCAGCAGGGCGCCGATGCCCAGGGTGCCGACGCCGTCCCAGCGGCCGTTGTCGGTGACGACCGCCATGCCGACGCCGAACAGGGCCAGGCACAGACCGATCAGGGCGCCGAAGTCCTCCAGCAGCACCACCGGCAGCTCCGGGGTGGTGGCGTGGCGGATGAACGCGGCCCAGGACCGGCCCTCGCGCAGGTGGTTGGACTCCCGCACGGCGGTGCGGAACGACAGACCCTCCATCACGACCGCGAACAGCAGCACCCCGACGGCCCAGTACCAGCTCTCGACCTTCTCGGGATGGGTGATCTTGTGCCAGCCCTCGTAGAGGGCGAACAGGCCACCGAGGCTGAACAGCACCACCGAGACGATGAACGCGTACACGAACCGTTCGCGGCCGTACCCGAACGGGTGCTCCTCGTCCGCCTTCTTCTTGGCCTGCTTCCCTCCGATCAGCAGCAGCACCTGGTTGCCGGAGTCGGCGACCGAGTGCACGCCCTCGGCCAGCATCGAGGCCGACCCCGTGAAGGCGTACGCCACGAACTTCGACACGGCGATCCCCATGTTGGCACCCAGCGCCGCCACGACCGCCTTGGTACTACCTCCTGCGCTCATGCGCGAGACTCACCTGCTCCTTCACGATTCCCCGGGCCCGAAAGGAAGCAGCGTAACAACGATCTAACGGTGGCCGGGCGGAGTTCGGCCGTGTTCGTCGAACTCGCGTGCCAGCCCGGAACGATCTCCGTCGGTCATCGCCCGGTACGGCCCGCGTCGCCCGTCCCGCAGGAACACCGGATCCGCCGTGCGCCACGCCTCGGCGACCAGATCGCGGACGACGATCTTGTTCGTGGCCGTCCGCGGCATCGCGGGGACGAGCCGTACGTAACGGGGCCACCACAGCTCCGGAAGCTCGGAACGGGACTCCAGATACGCCGCGAACGCCTCCGGATCGAACCCCCCGGCCCCTCCGGACGCCTCCAACGCCACCATCACCTGGTCCCCGGCCACCGCGTCCGGCACCCCGTACGCCGCGGCGGCCACCGCCCCCTCCCACTCCTCCACCGCCCGCGCGATCGGCCCGGACGCGAAGTTCTCCCCGCCGACCCGGATCCAGTCCCCGGACCGGCCGGCGAAGAAGAAGTTCCCGTGCTCGTCCCGGTAAGCCAGGTCCCCGGACCAGAAGCGGCCGTCACGCAGCTTCGCCTCGTCGGCCTCCCGATGCCGGTAGTAGCCCTCGAACGCCCCGGCTCCGGCGAAGTTGACCATCTCCCCGATCTCGCCGGCCCCGCACTCCGCACCGGTCTCGACGTCGACGATCCGCACGTCCCCGACCGGCACCCCGAGCGCGCCCGACGGTGTCGACGGCAGCCGGTAGAACGAGATCCCGCCCTCGGTCGAGCCGAAGGCGTCGGTCACGGCGCACCCGAACCGCTTCGCGAACCGGTCGACGTCGGCCGGCGCCGCCTCGTTCCCGAAGACCTGCCGCAGGGTGTTGTCGGAGTCGTCGGGCCGCTCGGGGGTGGCGAGGATGTAGGCCAGCGGTTTGCCGACGTAGTTCGCGTAGGTGGCGCCGAAGCGGCGCACGTCGGCCAGGAACCCGGACGCCGAGAACCGCCGGCGCAGCGCCAGCGTCCCGCCGGTCGCCACCGCCGGGATCCACGCGGCGATCACGGCGTTGCTGTGGAACAGCGGCATCGCGCAGTACAGGACGTCGTCCGCGGTCAGGCCGCGCTGCCGGGCCAACGTCGAACCCTGGCTCGCGACTTTGCCCTGCGTGCAGACGACGGCCTTCGGGGCGGACGTCGTCCCGGAGGTCATGATGAGCATGAACGGCGTCTCGGCCGCATTCAGTGAGACGGCGTGGCTCGATCCGCTCGATCCCGGTGCGGATCTCGGGTTCCACTGGTCCGGCGCGTCGATGTTGACCACCGGGATCCCGCTGTCCCGCACCATGGCCAGAAACGGGGTCTCGGTGATGATCAGAGCGCAGTCGGTGTGGCGGGCGTCCCGCACCACCTCGGCCGCGCCGCGCGTCGGGTTGAGCCCGACCAAGGTGAACCCGCCGAGGCCCGCCGCCCCGAGCAGGAACGAGAACTCCGGAACGTTCTCCATCAGGATTCCGACGTGCCGGGGGCCCTCCGCCGTCCCCTCCCCCACGGCCGCCAGCCGCCCGGCCAGCCACGCGGCGCGCGCCGCGCTGCGCCGGACGTGTTCGTCCCACGACACACGCCGCACGACGCCGTCCTGACCACTCCAGGTCAGGGCACTGCGGTGGTCGCCGACGCGGGCGGCGAGCAGCTCGGCCACGGAGGTGTTCCAGCGTCCCGTCATGCCGCGCAGGGTAGGGACTGTGGGTTGAGAACTCTAGGGTCATCTGCCATGAGGGTGGAGCGGGGGACGACCCCGGAGGGGTGGCGCCGCCTGCCTCGTGGACCAAGGTGGCGAGACACCGGCGGCTTTGGCTGAACAGCAGGTTTATTCGCACCGCTGGGACTTCTGGTGGGACTGATCAAACGTCTAGTGTCACCACCATGAAGGACTTGACCGACTCGGCGGTGGTGTTGGGGACGCTCGCGGACGGCACCGAGGTGCTGGCCGTGACGGTCGAGGCGGGCACGGCGCGGCAAGCGTGGGAGGCCCTGCGCGAGCGGCACGCGGAAACGGGCCTGTGGCCGTTCCTGATCGATCAGGAGGGCCCCACGCTGCCGGACCGGCTTCCGGCTGCCGGCACGGTGCGGGAGCGGCACCGTGGGGCGGCTGAGATCTTCGCGCGGGCGTCGCTCATGAGCATCGTCTTCCACGACGGACCAGAACGGGCAGAGAACGCAGAGAGCTTGTCCGCCGCCGAAGCGACGGCGACGTCCATCGGCCTGATCGCGGCCGAGTGGGGCGGCGTGGAGATCCCCGGCCTGCTCGACTGGGACGGCGCGCCGGGAGTGTCCGGCCTCGAGCACACGGCGGTGCTGGCCGACTGGCATCGGCGGTTCGGTGCGCAGTTGCTGACGTTGACCCGCGATCGGATCGAGCTGGAGGTGCCGCGGCCGCCACGCGATGGTGAGGAGGTCAAGGCCGTGGCCGGGGAACAGGTGGGGTACTGCCAGTCCGTTCCGTTCCAGGCGTCCGGTCCGCGCTGGAGCTTCCACTGGCGCTGACGGTCAGCCGTGGGGGGCTAGGAACGTGGACCACGGTCAGCCGGAGCTGGGAGAGATCGAGGCCTGCTTCGTCGCGGTCGTCGAGGGCCGGATGAGCCGGGACCAGGCCGACCGGTGGGCGGCCCGGTGGCTGCTCGACGACGAACAGGTGCGGGAGTGGTCGCGGGAACTGCGGGAGCGGGGTGCGATACCCGCCCTGCCGACACGGTCACCGCGTCGGCAGGGCGGGTATCGGCAGCTACGGCACCAGCTCCCGTTGTCAGCTCCGGTTCTCAGCTCCGGAACCAGCCTGTCAGGCGTTGACCCCGGCCAGCTCCGACCGTGCCGGCCCGCCGTCCTGCGCCGCGATCGGCGTCGACGACGTCGACCCCATCGTCGGTGCCTTCACCAGGAACGGCACCGCGGCGGCGACCACGGCCAGGGCCGCGGCGATCACGAAGCTGTGGGTGTAGGCGTCGATGGTCGGCAGCTTCACCCCCGGGGCGACCGGCTTCATGTCGGCGGTCAGGACCGCGCCCATCACCGCCGTGCCGATCGCGCCGCCCACGGTGCGCAGGACCGCGTTCATGCCGTTGGCGATGCCGGACTGCTGCACCGGGACCGAGGCGTTGATGTAGGCCGGCATGGCCGCGTACGCCATGCCCACGCCGACGCCCAGGACGCCGGAGGCGATCACGACGTCCCACGCGGAACCGTGGACGAACACCAGCAGCCCCAGGGCGACCGCGGTGGCGGCGCCGCCGAGCACCAGCGGCAGGCGCGGGCCGCCGCGCTTGATCAGGGAGGCGCCGCCCAGGCCGGCGGCGAACGAGCCGACCGCCGAGGGGAACAGCATCCAGCCGGAGGACAGGACCGAGGCGCCGAAGCCGTAGCCGACCGCCTTCGGGGTCTGGGTGAAGTCCGACATCAGCAGGAAGGCCCCGTACATCGCGAAGCCGACCAGGACCGCGGCGGTGTTGGTGACCGCGATGGTGGGCTTGGCCAGCATCGCGATGTCCACCAGCGGGGAGCTCACGCGGCGTTCGACCACGACCCAGACCGCCAGCACCACCGCGGCGGTGACGAACAGCCCGAGGGTGCGGGCCGAGACCCAGCCCCAGTCGTTGCCCTGGCTCACCGCGATCAGGAACGCCGACAGCCAGCCGGCCAGCAGCAGGGCGCCGAGCGGGTCGGCCTTGCCCTCGGCGGTCACCGGGTCGTGCGGCACCAGCAGCAGCACCAGCGCGAAGGCGACGCCGGCGAGGATCGCGCCCATCCAGAACACGGCCTCGTAGCTGAAGTGCTCGACCACCGCGCCGGTGGCGACCAGGCCGAGGCCGGAGCCGATGCCGAGGGAGGCGGAGATCAGGGCGACGCCGCCGGTGACCTTCTCGCGCGGGAGCTCGTCGCGCACGACGGCCACCGCCAGCGGCAGGATAGCGCCGCCGGTGCCGGCCAGGATGCGGGCTATCAGCAGCACCTGGAAGGAGCCGCCGATGCCGCCGATGATCCCGCCGGCGAGCACGCCGGCGATCGCGATCACCAGCACCGGCTTGCGGCCGCGCAGGTCGCCGATGCGCGCCAGCAGCGGCGTCAGCACCGCCGCGGAGAGCAGGTTGGCGGTCATCAGCCAGGTGATGCCGCTCCCGGCGACGTTCAGGTCCTTCTGCAGCGTCGGCAGGATCGGGACCACGGAGGTCTGGACGAGGGAGAACGCCAGAACGGACAGCACGAGTGCGGGCAGGACGCCCCTGCCTCGCCGCATCTGGTCGGACATGCGGTGCTCCAATTACTTGCCTTGGTCTACAGTTAATCTCATGAAGTATTTAACCACGACCGGCGGACCGGGTGTTGAGCCCCTCCCCCCGCCGTGCGTACCGTGACTGCCGTGAACCCCGCCGAACGCCCCGCCGGACTGGACCGCCGCGACCCCCTGACGGCTCAGGTCCTGGAGTTGTTCTGGATGGTCTCGCAGGCCTTCTTCGACAACTACGACGAGGCCGCGTCCCGCCACGACCTGACCCGTATGCAGGCGTTCATGCTGGCCCACCTGCTGTCCGGACCCAAGCCCATGCGGTCGCTGGCCGAGCACCTGAAGTGCGAGCCCTCGAACATCACCGGCCTCGTCGACCGGATGGAGGCGCGCGGACTCGTCACCCGCGAGCCGGATCCGGAGGACCGGCGCGTGAAGAACATCACAGCGACCGATCTCGGCCGCGAGTCGTTCGAGGCGGTGTGGTCCGGCCTGACGTTCGCCGCCGAACCGCTGAGCGCGCTGAGCGTGGCCGAGCGCGAGACGTTGCGCGACCTGCTGCAACGCCTGGTGCCGGCGGACCGCGCCGCCGGCGAGGGCGCCGAGCGCGGCGCGGCTAGTGGTCCTGCTCGACCGTGACCGGCTTGGGGTCGCCGGTGACCGCCGAGGTGACGGCGACGCCGAGCACCAGCGCGGTCACGACGGCCTGCACGAGCGCCACCCGGGTCCGCCCGGCGCGGAACAGCAGGAACGCGACGACCCCGAACACCGCCGCCACCACGAAGAGCACGACCAGGTCCTCGGCGTAGGCCTGGCGCCGCAGGTGCAGGCTGGCCTCACCCATGCGCTGCACCTCGATGACCGTCAGCGCTATCAACGCCACGATCGCGACGCCGAAGTCGGCGAGCAGGACGCGGGCCATGAGCGGGAGGGTGCGACCGGCGGGGTCGAGGTGGGGGTGGGCGGCCGAGTGCTCGCGCTGGAGGTGCGGGGCGGACGCGGCGGTGCCGGAAAGCCCAGAAGGCTCAGACACCTGAGACCGGTCTGACCGGTCTGACCGGGCCGAGTGGTCTGACCGGGCCGAGTGGTCCGGCTGGTCGGCGAAGGTCCCGGTGGACGCCGGAGCGCCGGATGAGCCGCCGGCCTCGCGGTCGTCGCCGCCGCGCATGGCCGGCACCGCGCTGGTGACCGCGCCGCTGACCGCGTCCTCGACCGCGCCGCTGACCGCGTCCTCGCGCGCTCCGCCCGCGGGCCCGACCTCCACGCGCGACCCCTGCGGCGGCACCGCCCCGAGGGTCTGCTCCTGCGCGCTGGACATCTCAGGGTTCGCCATTGGTCGCCGTTCTTCGTGATGCGCGGTCGGGTGTCCGCTTATGCTGGCGCAGCCGACCCCCGGCGCGCCACCCGGGCTGCTCCCGCGGGCGCAAGTTTTGGAAAGTCTTGAGTCATCCGGCCAAGGCCGGAAGCGGCAGCGGGTCCGGGGACACGGCGCGCAGCCGGCGGACCGCCGGGACCGCCAGCAGCGCCGCACAGCCGATCACCGTCGCGGCCGCGGACAGCAGCAGGGCGCCGCGTTCGCCGATCAGGGCCGCCTCCGGGCCGGACAGGGCCTGGCCCACCGCCAGCAGGGACGTGCAGCCGGCCACGTCGTAGGCGTAGAGGCGGTTCAGGATCGCCGGCGGGATCTGCGTCTGGCCGGTCGTGGTCCACAGCACCAGCTCCATCGAGCGGGTCCAGCCGCTGACGAACATCGCCGCGCCGGTGACCGCCAGCGGAGCGTCGACGCCGATCGTCACCATCGGCAGCGCCATCGGGATCGCCAGCAGGAACGCCGTGCGCAGCGGGAACTGCGGCCGGACGCGGGCCACGCTCAGCCCGCCGAGCACGCCGCCGGCCATCTCCAGGGCCAGCATCACGCCGAACGCGGTCGAGCCGTGACGGGTCGTCAGGACGCTGATCGACAGTACGAAGAACGGTCCGAACGCCACCAGGCTCATCAGCGCGAACACCACGATCACGGCCCAGAACCAGGTCCGGCTGCGGAACTCGCGCCAGCCCTCCACGATGTCCTGCCGCCAGTGCTGCGCCACCTCGCGCTCCGGGGGTGAGGCCAGCCGCAGGCGGAGCAGGCACACCGCGCTGACGCCGTAGGCGACGGTGTCGACCAGGAACACCGTCTGCGGCCCGCCCACAGCGACCAGCCCACCGCCGGCCGCCGCGCCGATCACCGCCGTCAGCGCGGCCGAGGACGACAACAGGCCGGACGCTTCCTGGACCCGTCCCGGCGCGATGGCCGGCAGCACGCTCCCCAGCCCGGGCTGGAACATCCCCGTGGCGGTTCCGTGGACCAGCGAGCCGAGCAGGAAGAACCAGAACGGCGGGTGCCCGACGAACGCCAGATACGCCGCCAGCGTCCCCTGCAGGACGAACCGCAGCACGTCCGCGCCGATCATCTGCCGCCGCGGCCCGAACCGGTCGGCGAACACGCCGCCCACCATGACGAAGACCACGAACATCCCGACCTGCGCGGCCAGCACCAGCCCCAGTCCGCCGGCGCCGTATCCGGCCGACAAGGCGGCCACCGCCAAGCCCACCGGGATCATGGCGTCGCTCAACGCGGACGTGACGCGCGCCGTGAAGAACAGCCGATAGGGCCGCAAGCGGAACAACTGGAACTCGGCGCGATGAAACATGGCCCCCTCGACAGCAGACCCGACCCGTCCGACGGGCGATCAGCCGAGAACGCTAATGAAATGTGCTGCGGTTTTCACCATGTTTTCGCGAGCCGAGACGAGGTACTTGCGGGGGTCCACGGCGTCGGCCGGAGCCTGCTCCAGGTACGCGCGCACCGCGCCGGTGAACGCGATGTTCAGCGCGGTCCCGATGTTGACCTTCACCAGCCCGCCGGCCACGGCGCGGGCGAGTTCCCCGTCCGGCACGCCGGAGGATCCGTGCAGGACCAGCGGCACACCGACGGCCTCACCCAGCCGGGCGATGAGTTCGTGGTCGAGGACGGCGCTGCGGTCGGTCATGGCGTGCGAGCTGCCGACGGCCACGGCGAGCGCGTCGACGCCGGTCGCCGCGACGAACTCGCGCGCCTCGTCCGGGTCGGTGCGGGCGCCGGGGGCGTGCGCGGACAGCGGCGGCTCGCCGTCCTTGCCGCCGACCTTGCCGAGCTCGGCCTCGATCCACAGGCCGTGCGCGTGGGCCCAGTCGGCGGCCTCGCGGGTGGCGCGGACGTTCGCGGCGTAGTCGAGGTGCGAGCCGTCGAACATGACGGAGCCGAAGCCGTGATCGGCGGCCTGCCGCAGCAGGTCGGGGTCCTCGACGTGGTCGAGGTGCAGGGCGACGTCGACCCCCGCGGTCTCGGCGACGGCCGCGGAGGCGCGGGCGATCGGGGCGAGGCGGCCGTGGTGGAACTTCACGGCGTTCTCGGAGATCTGCAGGATCACCGGGGCCTGCGCGGTCTCGGCGGCGGCGGTGATCGCCTCGGCGTGTTCGAGTGTGATGACGTTGAAGGCGGCCAGGGCGTGCCGGCCGGCGCGGGCGGCGGCTATCAGGTCGGCGGTGGGCTTGAGGGGCATGGGGCTCCTTAGCTTCGGGGACGCGGGCTCTGGGGGTGCGCGTCGTGGGGGCGCGTGTCGTGGGGGTGCGCGTCGTGGGGGTGCGCGTCCCGGGGGCGCGCGACGATGGCGGACCGGAACCGCCGGTACGCGTCGGCGTCGAACACCCCGGCGCGGTCGGTGAGCACGGTCGCGGCGGACAGCGCGGCGGCGTCGGCGAGGGTCTCGGGCCACGGGGTCCCGTCGGCGAGCCCGACGGCGAGGGCGGCGACGGTGGCGTCGCCGGCGCCGGTGGGGTTGCCGCCGTCGATGCGGGGCGGGCGGGCGGTCCAGGCGCCGTCGGGGGTCAGGGCGGTGAGGCCGGCGGGGCCGTCGGAGGAGACCACGGCGCCGGCGCCGAGCTTCAGCAGTTCGGCCGCGGCGCGGGCGGGGTCGTCCAGGCCGGTGGCGTCGAGGAGTTCGTGGGCGTTGGGTTTCACGATCGCCGGGTGGGCGGCCAGGCCGGCGAGCAGCGCCGCGCCTTCGGTGTCGAGGATCGTCGGGACGCCGAGGCCGGCGGCGAGCGTGATGAGGCCGGTGTAGGCGTCGTCGGCCAGACCGCGGGGCAGTTTGCCGGAGAGCACCAGGACGGAGGCGGTGTCGAGCGTCGCCGTTTCCAGTAACGAGGCCACCGCCGCGCGGATCTCGGCCCACTCCTCGGCGGTGAGTTCGGGCCCGGCCTCGTTGAAGCCGGTCGCGAGGCCGTGCGGAGACTCCGTTTCGACCACCGTGACGGTGCGGCGGGTCGCGCCGCTGATCGGTATCGCGAGGTGGGGGACCCCCGCCGTCTCCAGCTCCGCGCGCACGGCCTCGCCGTCGAAGCCGCCGAGCGGAAGGACCGCGACGGTCTCCCGCCCGAGGGCGTGCAGGGTGCGCGCAACGTTCACGCCCTTGCCGCCGGCCTGGGCTATGACCTGTGGGCGATGAGTCGTTCCCGTTCGCAGCTCCGGGACGGTGTACGTGATGTCCAGAGCCGGGTTGAGCGTGACCGTGACGATCACGGCACGAGGTCCCAGGCGAGCAGACCCGCGCCGAGACAGCCCGCGAGGTCGCCGAGTCCTGCGGTGACCAGCTCCGGCAGCACGTGGTAGGTGGCCTTGGCTTTCAGCGCCTCGTCGAGCGGCACCATCAGCGCGTCGCCGGCCTCGGCCAGGCCGCCGCCGATGACCACGCGGCCCGGGTCGAGGATCGCGACGATGGTGAGCAGGGCGTCGGCGAGCGCGTCGACGGCCTCGTCCCAGATGCGGGTGGCGACGGGGTCGCCGGTGCCGAGCTTCGCGGCGACGTCGAGGGCGCCGGTGTTCTCGGTGCCGGCGGCCTCGGCGTAGCGGGCGGCGACGGCGCCGGCGGCGGAGTACTGCGCGAGACAGCCGGACAGCCCGCAGCCGCAGGGGATGCCCCCGGGGCGGACGACGAAGTGTCCGAACTCGCCGCCCATGCCGTGGGTTCCGAGGTCCGGCTTGCCGTCGATCATGATCGCGCCGCCGATGCTGGTGCCCAGCGGCAGGAACACGAAGCGGGACGAGCCGCGTCCGGCGCCGATCCGGGCTTCGGCCACTCCCCCGGCGCGGACGTCGTGGCCGATGGCGACCGGGACCGCGAGGCGCTCGGTGAGCAGCGTCCGGAACGGGACGTCGCGCCAGCCGACGGTCGCGGAGAAGACGCCGACGCCGGTCGTCTCGTCGATGATCCCGGGCAGCGCGAAGCCGGCCGCGGCGACGGGCGTGCCCTCGGCGGCACACTGCTCGGCGAGCTCGGCGGCGAAGTCGACGATCGTCGCGACCACCGCCTCGGGGCCGCGCTCGATGCGGGTCGCGCGCCGCCAGGTGCGCGTCAGTTCGCCGTCGCGGGTGACCAGGCCGGCCTTCATGCCGGTGCCGCCGACGTCCAGGGCGAGCGCGTGGAGCGGGGGCTGCGCGGGACCGGGCATCTCAGACCTCGGACAGGATGATCGAGCGGGTCAGGTTGCGGGGGTTGTCGACCTCCAGGCCCTTGCCGGCGCCGAGGGCCACCGCGACGCGCTGCACGCGGATCAGCTCGGCGAGCGGGTCGCGGCCGTCGGCGCAGGCGTCGATCCAGGCGCCGCCGGTGGCGCCGACCTGCTCGGCCAGACCGCGCGGGGCGTCGCCGAGCATCCAGGTGACGGTGCCCGGGGAGGCGATGCTGATCGGGCCGTGGCGGTACTCCATCGCCGGGTAGGACTGGGTCCAGGTCAGCGAGGCCTCGGTCATCTTCAGGCCGGCCTCGTTGGCGATGCCGACGGTCCACCCGCGGCCGAGGAAGGCGAACTGGGTCTTGTCCAGGATGCCGTCCGGGAGCGGCTCGGTGACGCAGGCGTGGGCGTCGGCGGCGGCCTCGTCGATGGCGAAGACGCCGCCGGACTGCGCGGCGACGTGCGCGCGGAACAGGGTCAGGGCCGTGGTGGCGAAGCGGGTCTGCACGACCGACTTCTCGTCGGCGAAGTCCAGGACGATGGTCTCGTCGGCCAGGGCGGGCGCCGGGGTGTCCGGGTCGGCGATGACGGCGACGGTCGGGAGGACGCCCTTGAGGCCCTGCAGCAGTTCGAGCACCTCGGTGGTGGTGCCGGAGCGGGTCAGCGCGACCACGCGGTCGTAGGCGCGGCCGAACGGGAACTCGGACGCGGCGAAGGCGTCGGTCTCGCCGAGGCCGGCCTGCTCGCGGAGGACGGCGTAGGACTGCGCCATGTAGAGCGACGTGCCGCAGCCGACGACGGCGACGCGCTCGCCCCGGGCCGGCAGCGCGGCGGCCGCCGGGCTCACGGCGATCGCGGCGGCCCGGCGCCAGGTGTCCGGCTGGCTGGCTATCTCGGCTTCGACGTGTGCGGATCCGGACATGGTCACTCCCCAGGCTGACGGCGATCGTGCTTGTATCTGAACGATAGCCAGAGAAGTCGAGCAGAATCAAGCATAGATTATCGACGGTGACGGCGTGTCGCGCCCCGGCTCACCCGCTGTGCGCGCCGGGGCGCGGGGACGGCGCACCGCCGCGCGTCACCCGGCTCAGCGGTCCCACCCGGTCCCGCCCGGTCTCACTCGGTCTCACTCGGTCACTCCGCCACATGGATGCGCACACCGAGCTCGGCCAGCGCCTCCAACTCGGCCGGGTCGGCGCTCGGGTCGGTGACCAGATCCGAGACGAGGGCGGCCTCGGCGATGCGCGCGAAGGCCCGACGGCCGACCTTGGTGCCGTCGGCGACCACGATCACGCGCGAGGACTGCAGGATCATCGCGCGGTTCGTCTGCGCCTCCACCTCGTGGTGGGTGGTGACGCCGGCCGTGGCGCTGACGCCGCCGACGCCGAGGAAGGAGGCGTCCAGGTTGAAGCCCTCCAGCGCGCGCTCGGCGACCGGGCCGATCAGCTCGTAGGACTCGGTGCGGACCGTGCCACCGGTGACGACCAGGTCTATCGCCGGGCGCAGGGCCAGCTCGGCGGCGATGTTCAGGGCGTTGGTGACGATCTTCAGGCCGCCGCGCATGCCCAGGAACCGCGCCACCTCGCTGGTGGTCGTACCGCCGCACAGGCCCACGGTCGCCGCGCTCTCGTCGATCAGCCCGGCCGCCAGTTCCGCGATCCGGCCCTTCTCCTCCTGCTGCCGCGCACCGCGGTAGCGCATCGGCAGCTCATAGAGGACGCCGGCCGGGACGGCGCCGCCGTGCGTGCGCTTCACCAGACCCTGCTCCTCAAGGGCCTGCAGGTCGCGGCGGATGGTGGCCTGGGACGTGCCCAGGCGGTCGGCGGTCTCCACCACACCGACCGACCCATGGTCGGCCAGCAGGGCGAGGATGGCTCCGAGGCGGTCTTCTTGGCGCATGGGGACACAGTAGCGCGCGATCGCTCACCAAGATGCTCGTTCGCGCAAAATCCGAGCATCACTGATCATCCCACCCGGGGTCTTGTCAGAACGTCCCCGACCCTCTACTTTGAACGTTCAAATCCCGGTGATCAGGACGGTGAGGGGCGGCGATCGGCGATATGAACGTTCAAAACACGGGACCGGACCCGATCCCCGGCCCCACCCCGGCCGGCGGCGGACGCGGCCGGACCGCCGAACCGGACCCCGGATCCCCACCAGCCACGAGAAAGGGAGGCGCCATGACGCACGGCGCCCCCGCTGCGACCACGGAGGACGGGCCGACCGGCTCGGCCTTCGGGAAGCAGAACCCGATCGAGCAGCCACGACACCACTCGCCAGCCGGCCCCGCGCGTCCCGCGGCGACCGCGAACGCGCTGACCGGTTCGGCCTCTCCGCCGGCGACCATCGCTGAACAAGCGCAGTCGCCAGCGCAGTCGCAAGCACAGTCGCAAGCACAGTTGTCCGACTCGCCGGTCGAGTCGGGCGCGGCGACGGCCGGCGCCGGCGCCGCACAGGTTCGGCGCTCGCCGTCGACGACGACGGCGGCGCCGGGCCGCCCCGGGCCCGGCCGGGCCCATCAGATCACCGTCGACTCCTACTTGTCCCGCTTCGCCGAGCCCGACGGCTATCTCGACTTCGCACGCTTCGGGCCGGTGTCGTCCGACGTCGCGTCCGTTCTCGAGCGGGCCGCCACCACCGTGCGGGTTCGCGGGTGGGACGCGCTCGACGAGTACGACGGGGAGTCGGAGCGCACCAAGTCCGCGGCCGGTGAGCTGTTGGCGTGTGCGCCTCATGAGGTCGGGCTGGTCAGCTCGACGTCGCACGGGCTGGCGGCGGCCGCGTTCGCGTTGCGGGGGCCGGGGACGGTCGTGGTCGCGCGGACCGACTTTCCGGCCGCGGTCTACCCGTGGCTGCGGGCGGCGGAGCGGGGTGGGCTGACCGTGCGCTTCGCGGACGGACCGCTCACGGCGGAGCGGTTGCGGCCGTTGCTGGACGAGTCGGTGCGGGCGGTGTCGGTGTGCGCGGTCGATGCCGGGAGCGGGTTCGTGGCACCGGTCGGGGAGCTCAAGGAGCTGATCGGGGCGCGACGGGTCCTGGTCGTCGACGCCGTGCAGGCGTTGGGGGCGACGCCGTTCGAGGTGGCGGGGGCCGATGTGGTCGCCGCCGGAGGGCAGAAGTTTCTGCGGGCCGGGTGGGGGGCCGCCTTGCTGGCGGTGCGGGACCGGGTCGCGGAGTTCGTGCGGCCGGGGATCGGGGGGTGGGCCGGGGTCGACGATCCGCTCGGGGAGGCTCCGCATCCGC
Organism: Catenulispora subtropica; assembly: GCF_039531675.1. Taxonomy (NCBI): domain Bacteria; kingdom Bacillati; phylum Actinomycetota; class Actinomycetes; order Catenulisporales; family Catenulisporaceae; genus Catenulispora; species Catenulispora subtropica. Next base: position 48,180 of record NZ_BAAAQM010000025.1, on the reverse strand, counting down.
ATCCGCCTCGACCGGGCGGGACGGCGCACATGTTCACCAATCCGGACGGGCCCGCCGTGGCCGCGTTCGGGGCGGGGCTGCGGCTCGTGCTCGATACCGGCGTCGAGCGGATCAACGCCCTGATCCGGGAAGTGGTGGGGGCGGTCGCGGAGGCCGCACAGGGTGCCGGGGCCGAGGTCGAGACGTACGGCGGCGGCATCATGCGGTTGCGGGTGCCGGGCGCCGATCCGGACGCCGTGCACGCCGCCCTCGCCGACGCCGGGCTCACCACCACGTTGCGCGGCGCGTGGATCCGCGTCTCGCCGCACGCCAGCAGCCGTCCCGACGTCGCGGACCGGATCGGTGCCGTGCTCCGGGGCGTGCGCACCGGCTGATCGTCCGACCGCGGGACCCGCTGGGACCGGCTCCGCCCGGCGCATCACGCTCCACCGGCAAGGCAGCATCACGATCATCAGTGCAACGTCACACGTCACACATTCAAGATCATCCCTCAGATCGCTTTCACCGAGAGGACCCCCATGTCCGACATCTCCCGCCGCGGCCTCCTGCGCGCCTCCGGCTTCGGCCTCGCCGCCCTCGCCGCCGGCCCGGCTCTGGCCGCCTGCTCCGGCGACGGCGGCAGCACTCCCTCCGCCTCCGGTGGCGGCGCCGCCACCGGCAAGATCACCGTGTGGTCCTGGACCACCGCGGCCGCCGCGCTCAAGGGCGTCGTCCCCGCCTTCCAGAAGGACAACCCCGGCATCACCGTCGACGTCCAGGACGTCGGCAACCCGGCGATCTGGGACAAGATCACCGTGGGGATGGCGGCCGGCGGCCAGGGCCTGGCCGACGTGCTGCACATCGGCTGCGACTACCTGCCCGGCTACCTGGAGAAGTTCCCCGGCGGGCTGGCCGACCTGTCGGCGCTCGGGGCCGACGCGCACAAGGACGAGTTCGCCAAGGGCCTGTGGCCGGCCATCAGCGGCAAGGACGGCCACGCCTACGCGCTGCCGTGGGAGGTGAACCCGCTCGGCTTCTTCTACCGCAAGGACATGTTCGACAAGGCCGGCATCGACCCGACCACGCTGGAGACCTGGGACGACCTGATCGCCACCGGCGCCACGTTCAAGTCCGCCAACCCCGGCGTCTCCTTCCTCGGCATCGACAAGCCCGCGGCCGCTTCCCCGGACTGCGACTTCCTGCAGTCGCTGATGCAGCTCCAGGGCGCGTTCTACTTCAACCTGCAGGGCGACATCTCCCTCTCCTCCGCCGCCTGCGTCAACGCGCTGACCACGATCAAGAAGCTCAACGACGCCGGACTCATCGGCGACGCCGCCGGCGACCACGGCTGGAGCAAGCTGGTGCAGGCCGGCAAGGTCGCGGTCGCGCCCCTGCCGGCGTGGGCCGCGCACTACCTGGCCACCAAGTTCCCCGACCAGAGCGGCAAGTGGCGGCTGGCCAAGCCGATGGCGGTCACCAAGGGCGGCAAGCGCTCGGCGATCGTCAACTCCACCCACCTGGCCGTCGCCAACTCCAGCCCGCGCAAGCAGGCCGCGTGGAAGTTCGTCGAGTACGCGCTGACCAAGCCGGCGTCGGTGAACGCGATGTTCAACGCGGGCGGCGTGTTCCCGGCCCTCACCGCGGCCTACACCGACCCGCTGTACGACGCCCAGGACCCCTTCTACGGCGGCCAGGCGCCGCTGAAGACCTTCACCGGCCTGCTCACCGACGGCGCCGACGCCACCAACTACTCCGGCGACTACGCGCGCGCCCTCAAGCTCGCCTCCGACGCGCAGGTCAAGGTCCTGCTGAAGGGCGCGGACCCGGCGACCGAGCTGAAGAACGCCGCCGACCAGCTGGCGTCCCAGACCGGACGGAAGATCGCCGCGTGAGCGTCGCCGTGACCGGTAGGCGGCGGGACGAGAACAGCGGGAACCCACACCGGGACACGGCGGCGCTCGCGGACGCCGGGCGGAGGCGGGCCAAGCGCGCCTCCGCCCGGCGCAAGGCGGTGCCGTACCTGCTGCTGGCGCCGGCCCTGCTGACGTTCGCCGTCTTCAAGGCCTACCCCATCCTGGACTCGCTGCGGATCTCCACGACCACCGGCGCCGGGGCCGCCACGCGCGGCGCCGGGATGAGCAACTACCAGCGGCTCGTCCACGACCCGCTGTTCTGGCAGGCCCTGCGCAACACCGCCGAGATCCTCGTGGTCCAGGTCCCGTTGATGCTGGCGCTGGCCCTGCTGCTGGCCCTCGGGATCAACTCGGCGCTGGTGAAGTGGCGCGCGGTCTGGCGGCTCGGCATCTTCATGCCGGCCGTCACCGGCCTGGTCGCCACCGGCGTGATGTTCGGCTTCCTGCTCGACAAGGACTCCGGCGCGCTGAACTGGCTGCTGAACGGCGTGGGCCTGGGCAAGGTCGACTGGCTGGGCAGCGGCAGCGGTGCGCGGATGGCCGTCGTGCTGGTGCTGACGTGGCACTACACCGGCTACAACGCCGTGATCTACCTCGCCGGGCTCCAGGGCGTGCCCAAGGACCTCTACGAGGCGGCGATGGTCGACGGCGCCGGTCCGGTCCGGCGCTTCCGCTCGATCACCGTCCCGGCGCTGCGGCCGATCATCCTGTTCACCGTCGTGCTGTCCAGCATCGGCACGCTCCAGCTGTTCGACGAGCCCTACATCCTCACCCGCGGCGGCCCCGACAACGCCACCCTGACCGTGTCGATGTACCTGTACGAGAACGGCTTCCACTACTTCGACTTCGGATACGCCTCCGCGATCGCCTACGCGCTCACACTGCTCGTGGTGATCCTCGGTGTGGTCCAGATGCGGCTGATGGGAGACCGAGACAAGTGATTCTCACCAAGAGGCTGAAGGGCTGGCCGCTGACGCTGGTCCTGGCCACCGTCACCGGACTGTCCGTAGCCCCCTTCTACTGGCTCGTGGTCAGCGCCACCCAGAAGGACTCCGACATCTTCGCCTGGCCGCCGAAGCTCGTCCCGAGCTCCAACTTCCTGGCCAACCTGCGCGACCTGAACGACAAGATCGGGCTGTGGCGGGTGCTGGGCAACTCGCTGGCGGTCGCCTCGCTGCAGACGCTCGGCGGGCTGTTCGTGGCGCTGCTGGCCGGCTACGCCTTCGCCAAGTTCCGCTTCCGCGGCCGCACGATCCTGTTCGGGCTGCTGCTGTCCACGCTGGTGGTGCCGGACCAGGTCATGCTGGTCCCGCTGTTCCAGATGATGCGCTCGTTCCACCTGCTCGACAGCTACCAGGCGCTGGTGCTGCCCGGACTGTGCGTGCCGTTCGCCATCTTCATGATGAGGCAGGCGCTGTCCGGGCTGCCGGACGAGCTGCTCGACGCGGCGCGGGTGGACGGCGCCGGCGAGCTCCGGGTGCTGCTCAACGTCGTGGTCCCGGTCATGCGCCCGTTTCTGGCGGCCATGTCCGTGTTCCTGTTCCTGGGGTCCTGGAACTCGTTCGTGTGGCCGCTGATCGCCATGCGGAGCCCGGAGATGCACACCCTGCCGGTCGCGCTGGCGACACTGCACGGCCAGGAGAGCAACACCGACTACGGGGCGATCCTGTCCGGGACGGCGCTGTCCACGGTGCCCATCATGATCCTGTTCCTCGTCCTGCAGAAGCAGTTCATCTCCGGCCTGCTGGCCGGCGCCACGAAGGGATGACACGGCCATGACCGACATTTGGGAGCCCTACGCGGCCAAGGCCGAAGGCGCTGTGCGCACGGTCGAGGTGGGCGCGTACGCGTTCACGGTGACCGGCGCCGAGGAGGTCGTCACGGCGACCGCGACCGACGACGGGATCGTCGAGCTGGAGCTGGTCGGGCCGGGTCCGATCCGGGCCGCGTGGCACTTCCCGTGCACCGACGTCACCGCGCTGTGGACCCCGGAGACCACCGGACGCGGGTGGATCCCGGCGGCGTGGACCGCGCCGAAGCAGGTGGCGCTGACGCGGGGCGCGCCGGTGGCGTCGCTGGTCGGCGTCGGCAACGTCAGCCGGTGCACGTTCGCCGCGCTGGAGGCGGAGGTGCTGGCGACGGGCGGTGTGCACGAGGAGACCGGCGAGTTCCGGTTCTGGGTGCAGGCCCAGCGGCGGCTGACGCTGCGGGTGGACTTCTCGGTGCGGCACTTCGCGCACTGCCTCGCGGGGATCACCGCGTGGTGGAGCGGGGGGAAGGAGCTGACGTTCCCGGACTCGGCTCGGATGCCCGCGTACTCGACCTGGTATTCGATGCACCAGGACGTGACGCCGGAGAAGGTCGAGCGGCAGGCCGCGCTGGGCAAGGCGCTGGGGCTGGACGTGATCATCGTCGACGACGGGTGGATGACCACGGACCGGCGGCGCGGGTACGGGCACTGCGGGGACTGGGACCCGGTCTCGCTGCCGGACACGGCGGCGCACGTCGCGCGGGTGCACGACCTCGGCGTCGAGTACATGCTCTGGTACGCGATCCCGTTCGTCGGGCGGGAGAGCTCGATGTGGGAGGCGTTCCAGCCGTACGCGCTGCGGCAGGTGGAGCACCTGGACACGATGGTCGTCGACCCGCGGTATCCGGTCGTCCGCGCACACCTGGTCGAGCGGCACGCCCGGGCGGTCGAGGCGTGGGGCATGGACGGGCTGAAGATCGACTTCGTGGACTGGTTCGGGACGGACGCGGACGCGCCGGAAGCCGGGCCCGCGGCGGACTGCGCGACGGTTTCCGAAGGTGTGGAGCGGCTGCTCGCGGAGATCTTCCTGCGGATCCGGGCGGCCAAGCCCACCGCGCTGGTGGAGTTCCGGCAGCCGTATGTGAGCCCGGGGCTGTGGCCGTACACGACGATGGTCCGGGCCGTGGACTGCCCGCTGAGCCCGGCGGAGAACCGGCAGCGGACGGTCGACGTGCGGCTGGCGGCCGGGAAGGTGCCGGTGCACTGCGACATGCTGCTGTGGCACGCGGCCGAGCCCCCGGAGCAGGTGGCGTCGCATCTCGTCAACGTGCTGTTCTCGGTGCCGCAGGTGTCGGTCGACCTCTCGGAGCTCCAGACGGGGCAGCGGGAGGCGCTGGCGTTCTGGCTCGGCGTGTTCCGCCGGTACCGTGACGTGCTGCAACTCGGGACCCTGGAGCCGGTGCGGCCGGACCTCGGGTATCCGATGGTGCGCGCCTACGATGGGACGACCGAAATCGTCGCGCGCTACGCCGCGCTGCCGGTGGACGCCGCCGGAACCTGGGAGGAGCTGCTCGTGGCCAACGCCGATGCCGATCCGTACGTCCGGATCCGCGGCGGGAGCGGACCGGTGCGGGCCGTGGTGCGGGACTGCCGGGGCGCGGAGGTCTGGGAGGGGACGCTGGAGCTGGGGGACGTGTCGCCGTACGTGCCGCGGGGCGGGCTCCTCACGCTGAGCCGGACCGCGGGCGCATGATCCGAGCTCCGGAGCCCGGGCCGCGCCGCGGGAAGGCGACCATCGAGGAGGTGGCGCGCGCCGCCGGCGTGTCCCGCCAGACGGTGTCGAACGCGCTCAACGCCCCGCAGCGGGTGCGCGACGCGACGCTGGCCCGGGTGATGGACGCGATCGAGCAGCTCGGGTACCAGCCGGACTCGTCGGCCCGGTCGCTGCGGACCGGCGAGCGCCGGGCGCTCGGCTACCTGGCGCCGGCCGACGACCCGTTCGACCCGAACCCGCTGATGGGCGGGTTCCTGGAGGCGCTGGTCGACGCGGCCGGCGCGGAGGGGTTCCGGGTGCTGTTGTTCCGCCCGGCGCCGGGTGCGCGCGATGCGCGGGCGGTGCTGGACGAGGTGATCGCGGCGCGGCAGGTGGACGGGTTCGTGTTGTCGGACGTGCTGGAGGGGGACGCGCGGGTCGAGCATGTGGCTCGGGCCGGCGTGCCGTTCGTGACGTTCGGACGGGCTGAGGCGCCGGGCGGCGGCGCGGCCGCCGGCGGCGCCTTGCCCCTTTCCGCCTCCTGGGTCGACGTCGACAACGCGGCCGCGGTGGAGGCGATCGTCGCGCATCTGGCCGGGCTGGGACATCACCGGGTGGTGTATCTGGGATCGGAGACCGGTCTGCCGTGGATGAAGGAGCGGCGTGCGGGGTTCCGGCGGGCGGCGTCCGCGGCGGGGCTCGAGCGGCTCGAGTCGGTCGCGCCGCTCGACGATCCGGCGGGGGTGGTGGCGGTGGCGCGTGAGGCGTTGGGGCGGCGGCCGACGGCGATCGTGGCCGAGAGCGACAGCCTGGCGCTCGCGGCGTATGAAGCGGTGCGGTCGGAGGGGTTGGCGGTCGGCGCGGACGTGGCGGTCACCGGCTTCGGCGACGCTCCGGTGGCGCGGGTGCTGCATCCCGGGCTGACGTCGGTGCGGCTGCCGTTGCGGGCGATCGCCGGGGAGATCGTGCGGCGGCTGGTGGGGCAGGTGCGTGGTGAGGCGGGGCCTGCGGAGGGGCTGTCGCTGGCCGCGGAGTTGGTGGTGCGGGAGAGTTCCGGTCCGCCCCGATAGCGCGCTTTTTTCTGTATTCGGTGACTGTTTCGTAACTCTGCGGTGACCAGGCCCGGTTCGTCTCGTTGAACCGGGCATGGCGTGGATTGCTCGGCGGTCGTCGGACCGTGCCCTGGTCGGCGGGCTGACAGCGGTGGCGGCGGTGGTGTTCGGGTGGGGGTTCGACCGCGGTCGGACCCACCCGTACTACACCGCCGCGGTGCGGTCGATGGGGGCGAACTGGCACGACTTCGTGTACGGGGCCTTCGACCCGTCGGGCTTCATCACGACCGACAAGCTGCCCGGCGCGTTCTGGGTGCAGGCGCTGTCGGTGCGGCTGTTCGGTTTCCACGCGTGGGCGGTGCTGCTGCCGCAGGTCCTGGCGGCGACGGCGTGCGTGCCGCTGCTGTTCGTGACGGTGCGCCGCTGGGCGGGCCGGGCCGCCGGGTACGCCGCGGCCGTCTGCTACACGCTGACACCGGTGACGGTCGCCCTCTCCCGCACCAACATCCCCGACGCTCTGATGGTGTTCTTCCTGGTGGTGGCGGCGCACGCGCTGTGGCGCTGGGCCGACGGCGGGCGCCGCGCGCTCTGGTGGCTGGCGGCGTCGGCGATGTGGCTGGGCGTCGCGTTCAACGTGAAGATGGGCCAGGCACTGCTGGTGGTCCCGGTGTTCGCAGGGGCTTGTTATCTCCTGGGAGCGGGCCCGCGATGGCGCCGCCTCGGCCGCGCGGCGGCGTACGGGACGGCGGTCGCGGGCGTGTCGCTGGCCTGGATGGTCTTCGTGACCCTGACTCCGGCGGCCGGCCGCCCCTACATCGACGGCTCGGTCCACAACTCGGTCTGGGAGATGGTCTTCCAGTACAACGGCTTCGGCCGCATCGGCGGCCAGGACGCCGGCGCCGACCCGCTGGCGGGAGGAGCGGTGCTGTCGGGCGCGGGCGGTCCGGCCGGGCTCGGGCGGCTGTTCGGCGCGCAGTCGGCGGGACAGATCAGCTGGCTGGTTCCGGCGGCGGCGGTGGGATCGGTGCTGGGGTTGTGGGCCGCGCGGCGGCGCGCGGGCTCGGGCAAGGGCGCAGGAACAGACACCACAGCAGCGCTGGGTACCAGCACAGCCGAAGCCAGCGTCGGAGTCGCAAACGCTGCGGTGCCGCTTTCGGCGACCCACCTCCGCACCGGCTACCTCTTCTGGGGCGGCTGGCTCGCCATCTACGCCCTCGCCTTCTGCACCGCGACCGGCATCCACTCGTACTACACCTCCACCCTCGCCCCGCCGGTCGCCGCCCTCGCCGGGGCCGCGTTCGTGGCCGCCGCGCGGGGCGCCGCCTGGCGGTTGCCGGCCCTCGTCGCGCTGACGGCCGGCTGGGCGTTCCTCGCCAGTCGCGAGACGCCGCACTACCAGCCGTGGCTGCGGTGGTTCGTGGTGGTGGCCGCCGTGGCCGCGATCGTGCTGCTCCCCTGGGCTCGTCTGGTCCGCAGCCGGGCCCTGGGCGTCACCACCGCCGTGGCGGTCGCGGCGGCGGTGTTCGCGGCGCCCGCGGTGTGGGCGGGTTCGGTGCTGGTCCGGCACGGGAGCACCATGGGCAGCATCATGGCCTCGGCGGGGCCGCCGCAGAACATGTTCTCGGGACGGCTCACGAGCCGGTCCGTCAACTCCGACATCGAACGCGGCATGCGGGACTTCGAGCGGGGGCCCGATCCGCGGCTCATCCGCTTCCTGAGCCGCCGGCGGGGTGCCCGGCCCTACGCGGCGGCCGTCGACGGGTCCATGGCGGCGGCCGCCTACCTCGCCAAGGGCGTCGCGGTCCTGCCGATGGGCGGCTTCACCAGCGACGCCCCCGCGCCGACCGTCGGCGGGCTGGCCGAGCTCGTGCGCAGCGGGCAGCTCCGCTACGTCGTCCTCACCGGGCTGCGCATGGGCAAGAGCGGGCCCCAGGCGGCCGCACGGGACGGGTGGGTCGCCGAGAACTGCCACGGGGTGCCGGAGTTCTCGGGTGGGTCGAAATTATTCGACTGCGCGTGAGGGCGAGGGCTAAGATCACGGGCAACACGTTGACGGAGACGAGTAGCTCCGGGTCGACGCGGGCAGAGAGAGCCGTCGGCAGCTGGGAAGACGGTCCCGCGTTCCGGAGTGAAGACCCTCCCGAGTGCGGGGAGGAAATGCCCCGCCGACTGGCCCTCGTCATCGGGCCGCCACGAGGTCGTGGTGGAGGCCGGTGCCGCAACGCCGGCCGAGCCGCGACGAAGGTGCGGTGGTACCGCGATTCCCTTATCGCCCGCACCCCCAAGGGATCACGTCGACGCCCTTGGAGGGCCTCAAATGATCCACCGCGTACTGGCGACCGACCTGTCGGCGCACGTGGGTGAAACCGTGCAGGTCTCCGGCTGGCTCCATCGCCGCCGCGAGTTGAAGCGCGTCACGTTCCTGATCATCCGCGACCGCACGGGCCTGACCCAGGCCGTGCTGCCCGGGGCCGGGGAGCAGGAACGGGAACAGGAACAGGAACAGCAGCAGGGGGAACAGCCGCACGGCCAGCGGCTCCACGACATCCCCGAGGAGACCGTCATCTCCTTCGTCGGCGTCGTGACCGCCAACGACCAGGCCCCCGGTGGCGTCGAGCTGGTCGCGCCGGCCGGCGGTCCGCAGGTCGAGGTGCTGTCCAGCCCGGCGGCGACCCCGCCCCTGGACATCTACCGCCCGACCGTCACCGCCTCGCTGCCCACCATCCTCGACGGCTCGCCCGTCACCCTGCGCCACCCGCACCTGAGCGCCCCGTTCCAGATCACCGCGGCCTCCGTCGCGGGCTTCCGCGGCGCCCTGGACGCGCTGGGCTTCACCGAGATCCACACGCCGAAGATCGTCGGCTCGGCCACCGAGTCCGGGGCGAACGTCTTCGCCCTGGACTGGTTCGGCCACCCGGCCTACCTGGCGCAGTCCCCGCAGTTCTTCAAGCAGGCGATGGTCGGCGTGTTCGAGCGCGTCTACGAGACCGGCCCGGTGTTCCGCGCCGAGCCCTCCGACACCGCCCGGCACCTGGCCCAGTACACCAGCCTGGACGCTGAGCTGGGGTTCATCCAGGACCACCGCGACGTGATGGCCGTGGTGCGGGAGGCGCTGGCCGGGATGGTCGCGGCGGTCGCGGAGCGCGCGCCGGCGGCCGTGGAGCTGCTGGGCGTGAAGCTGCCGACCGTTCCGGAGAAGATCCCCGAGATCCACTTCTCGGAGGCCATGGCGATGCTCGGGCAGGACGAGCCCGACCTGGCGCCGTCCGACGAGCGGACGCTGAGCGAGTGGGCGTTGCGGGAGTTCGGCAGCGAGTTCCTGTTCGTGACCGGCTATCCGATGACGAAGCGGCCGTTCTACACCCACGCCGAACCCGGCCGCCCGCAGTACTCGAACAGCTTCGACCTGCTCTTCCGCGGCCTGGAGCTGATCACCGGCGGCCAGCGGCTGCACAAGTACGAGGACTACGTCGCCGCCCTGGCCGCGCGCGGGGAGTCGACGGAGCCTTACGAGGGATATCTCAGCGCCTTCCGGCACGGGATGCCGCCGCACGGCGGGTTCGCGCTGGGGCTGGAGCGGTGGACGATGCGCCTCACCGAGGCCGACAACCTGCGGCGGACGGCACTGTTCCCGCGCGACCTGCACCGGCTGACGCCCTGATCCGCACGCGGAAGCGCGGGCTGTCTCGTCGACGTCGCATGGCGACGAGACAGCCCGCACGTTTCAGGGCACGAAGAAGAACGCGCCGGGCATCGGCTGGACGGCTTTCTCGCGCCCGATCTCGCGTCCGTGCGCGTCGTAGGCGAACAACGTCTTCGGCTTGTCCCCGGTGACGACGCCGAAGAACGTGAACGTGCCGCCCTGCACCTTGACCACCGGCACGAACTCGGCCCGGTCCGCATACTGCAGACACATGTGGTCGACGTCGGTAGCGACCCAACCTTCCGTGAGGTACGCGGGGTAGACCTTGTCCTTGCCGGTCGGCGGCCCCCCTCCGAGGCCCGATGCGGAGCCGCCGAAGAACTCCTGCGGCGAGCTGTTGGAGTCAGGCATCCCGTGCATGGACCAGCCGGTCTCGCCCGGCGTCCGGAACACCGCGTCCGCACCGGGATGCAACGAGGTGAGCGCCTGCGTCGGCACACTGCCCGGCACCTTGTTCGCGAACTTCCCGTAGGAAGTGGCGTCCGGAAAGACGTGCACCTGGATCGACCACGGGGAGCCCGCGGCCGTTCCCGAGAAGGTGTCCCAGCGCAGCCCCTGTTCGTCCGTCGAGGTGTCCGGCTGCGGCACCGTGCCGGTGACCGACGCCGAACAGGTCTTGGGCTCGGGCGGAGGAGTGGTGGTGGTGAGCGCGGTGGTAGGCGTCGTCGGAACCGTCGGCCGCGGCGTCGTCACCGCGGGCTTCGTTCCCTCGACGCCCGTCGTCCCGCGCGATCCCCCGCCGAGCACCACCACCCCCGCGGCGACGCCCACCACCGCCAGCGTCGCCGTCGACCCCGCGGCGGTCGCCCGCCGCCGCTTCCGCCTCCGCTTCGCGCGCTCGATGACGTCGCCCGCGGACAGGGCCCGCGCGTCGCCGCCTCCGAGCAGCGCTCTGATCCGGTCCTCGAACTCGGCGTCGCCGATGTCCCGGTCGTTCATCCCGTCCTGCTCCTTCCTGCTTCCGTTGCGAACTCCGGCATCGCGCGCATCCGGGTCAGCGCCCGGGACAGGCAGCTCTTCACCGTGCCCGGCGCTATCCCCAGCTCCGCCGCGATCGCCGCCTCGCTCAGGTCCGCGTAGTACCGCAGCACCACGACCTGGCGTTCCCGACGTGTGAGGGACGCCAGCGCGGTCCGCACCCGGGCCTGCTCGGCGTGCCGGTCGGCGACGTCCCACGGGACCGGCCGGTCCGGCACAGCGTCGGTGCTCCACTCGCGGCCCCGGCGGCGCCACCAGTCGCGGTAGGAGTTGACGATGATGCGCCGTACGTAGGCCAGCGGGTCGTCGGCCTCGATGCGCTGCCACCGGAGGTAGGCACGTTCCAGGGCCGTCTGCGTCAGGTCGGCGGCCCGGTGCGGGTCGCCGCACATCAGCTCGGCCAGCCGCACCAGGCGGGAGCCGTGCGCCGCGACGAACGCCGCGAAGTCGTCGTCTCTCACACCCACCAGACGATGGCCGGGCCCGCGAGGTTCTTCGCGGGCGGAAGGTTCCTGCGGGGTGCGCGCCGGACCGCCGAGCGCGTAGCGTTCGTCCCACCCTTTCGGGGGTTACCGCCGGACCGTGTGGAATGTAACATTGCACAACGGTACCCACCCGTCCTCACACCCCCAGGAGCCGCAGTGTCCAGCGACCCGAACCCGGCGAAGTTCGCCACCGGCAGCCACGACCTCCCGGTCAGCGACGCGCTGGCCGCGTTCATGGCGACGCAGTGGTCGCCGACGCCGCTGCCGGACCTGGGCCCGGTCCCCGCCGCGGCGTGGACGCCCCGCCGCCGGGCCGCGGTCTCCGAGCGGTTCCCCGGGGAGCGGCTGATCGTGCCGGCCGGCGTCGAGCGGCTGCGCAGCAACGACACCTTCTACCGCTACCGCGCGCACAGCGCCTTCGCGCACCTGACCGGCGGGCAGGCGCTGGAAGGCGTGCTGGTCTTCGAGCCGAACGGCTCCGGCCACGACGCCGTCCTGTTCGCGCACGAGCGCTCGTCCCGCGAGAACGGCGAGGCGTTCCGCGACCGCCGGCTCGGCGAGATGTGGGAGGGCCGGCGGCCGTCGCTGAGCGAGAGCTCGGAGCTGTACGGGGTGCCGACGGAGAACCTGAACCGGCTGGCCGACAAGCTGTCCGGCGCCGTGGTGCCGACGCGCGTCGTCCGCGGCGTCGACCCGAGGGTCGACAGCCTGGTCGCCGAGCGCCCCGAGGCCGACGTGGAGTTCACCGCCTTCCTGTCCGAACTGCGTCTGGTGAAGGACGCGTGGGAGATCGAGCAGATGCAGGCCGCGATCGACGCGACCACCCTCGGCTTCCAGGACGTGGCCCGCACCATCCCCGGCGTGATCGGCAAGCCGCGCGCCGAGCGCTGGGTCGAGGGCGCCTTCAACACCCGCGCCCGCGTCGAGGGCAACGAGGTCGGCTACAACACCATCGTCGGCGGCGGCTCGCACGCCTGCGTCCTGCACTGGACGGCCAACGACGGCACGCTGAACGCCGGCGAGCTCCTGCTGCTCGACGCCGGCGTCGAGGTCGACTCGCTCTACACGGCCGACATCACCAGGACCCTGCCGATCTCCGGGACCTTCACGCCACTGCAGCGGGACCTCTACAACCTGGTGCTGGCCGGCCAGAGCGCGGGCATCGCGACCCTGCGGGCCGGGGCCAAGTTCCGCGACTTCCACTGGGCCGCGATGCGCACCATCGCCTCCGGTCTGATCGACATGGGCGTGCTGAAGGTGTCCCTGGAGGAGGCGATGGACCCCGAGGTCGGGGTGTACCGCCGGTACACGCTGTGCGGCAGCGGCCACATGCTCGGGATCGACGTCCACGACTGCGCCAAGGCGCGGGCCGAGGAGTACGTGGACGGCACGCTGGCGGCCGGGAACGTGCTGACCGTGGAGCCGGGCCTGTATCTGCAACCGGACGACCTGACGCTGCCCGCCGAGCTGCGCGGCATCGGCATCCGGATCGAGGACGACCTGCTGGTGACCGAGGAGGGCTCGGTGCTGATGTCGGCGGCGCTGCCGCGGGAGGCCGACGAGGTCGAGGCGTGGATGGCGCAGCACGCGGGCTGACGCGGAGCGGCCGCACGGAACGGCTGCCGTGACCCGGGTGCCCGTCACCGGCATGTCCGGGACCGGCAAGACCACGCTGCTCGAGGAGCTCGGGCGGCGTGGTCACCGGGTCGTGGACGCAGGCTGCGGGGACTTCCACGAGGTTCAGGTCACAGAACCGTCCGGACGACGGTCCACCGGGCGCAGCTCGGGCAGCAACGGCAGGACCGGATAGCCGATGCCGACGGCCTCGATGCGCGCCACGTCCTCGGCGGAGATGGAGACCCCGGTGTACCGGGAGGCGGCCACCATGCCCACCGCGTCGCGGTGCAGACCCCGCCAATCGAGGTCCGCCAGCAGCTCTTGGGCCTCCGAAGACGTGGGTCCCTCGTATGCGGGCTCAAAGCTGTCGAGTACGTGTCCCGCACGGGCCAAGGAGAACCTGCGGTGTGCGTTGACGTTCCAGTACATGCTGGCGACCTTGGTGTCCGGGGACGACAGGGCGCGCAGCGTCTGGTGGTCGCCACCGCGCCAGCCGGCGAACTCGACGGCGACCGAACCGCCGGGCACGTCGAGGACGCAGACCCACGAGTCGATGGTCCCCTCCGCGAGCCGGTCATAGAACACGTCGAGCGGGGTCGGCGCGGACTCGTCGGCGCCGAAGTCGCGCAATACCTCGCGACTGGACTTGCCGGCCACGAAGGTGAAGGCCGCGCCGTTCACCAACGACCCCGTCTCGACCCAGCGGTAGGCCAGGTCGGGCATGAGGTCGACAGGTGGCTCGGGCTCGCCGCGCAGCACGTGGCCGAGCCGGTCGGAACGCTTGTGCACCACGGGATCGGCGGCGGGAGCACGCCACACCACGAGCTCGTAGGACTCCCAGCCCCCGTCCCGGCCGCGAGCCGAGACCCGGACCCGGTAATCGCCGGGCCACGGTGGAGCGATCTGTGCGGGCGGGAGGAGGCCGTTGCCGGAGTGCGCGCCGCCGGCGAAGCCCGCTCCACCGACCGGGGCGTGCCAGCTGACCTCGACGATCTCCTCCCACCGTGAGAAATCCGGCTGTCCCGGTTTCTCGACCACATGTACGGCGACCGGGACCGAAGCAGACTCTTGGCGGCAGCGAACGGCGACTCCGTCGGAAAGCACCGCGACCAGCCCGTTCCCCGAGAAGTCCAGACCGCCCCGCTCCAGCGGCGCTTCGGCCAGGACGAAGACGTGATCCGTGACGTCGGCCGAGACGTGGATGTGCCGTGGCATCAGGTATTCGGCCCGACGCCTGGCCAGCTTGGCTTCGGCATAGGCGGCCGGCATGGTCGTCTTCCGCAGGACGGGCGCCACCGCTGTGAGCGCCGCCCCGACGATGGCCGGGGGCGTGACGCGAGGCGACAGCGGGCGCAGCACGACCGTGGCGGTGACGACCGCCAGTGCCAGGTACCCCGTGGTATGGGACGCGACGATGGCGGCCTCGTCCGAACCGTCGGCGACGAGCAGGGGAACGATCGACGGATGCCCGGCGAGCGCGGCCACGACGTGCGTCACCATGTCGGCGGCGCCGGGCACGAAACCGTTCAGGGTGGCCAGCTCGTGGGAAACCTCGCTCGGACGGCCGAAGTACGCGATGGTCACGTATCCCGACCGGGCGGCGGCTTCCGGCAGAGCTTCGATCAGCTGCGGCACCGACAGGTCCAGGGCCGCCACGGGCGTCTTCAGGGCGCCCAGCAACTGCGCGACGACCAGCGGCGGCAGAGCGTCCACGGAACCGTTCCACGCCTCCGACACGCGCCCGCCGTTGGTGTACCGCGAGGGAAACGAGCGCTCCGCGAGCTGCGCCAGGCCCAGTCGCCCCAGCGCTTCCGCCGCCGGCGCCGGTATCAGCCGCGCCACCGCTTCCAGTTCGGCCGCCACGACCTCCGCGATCGCGTCGACCACCTCCGCTGACAGCTCGGTCGTCGGCCCGTACATAGGCACCCCCCATTGCGGTGATCCGGAAGCTCACAGCATGACGGAGCTCACCGACAAGCCGGGAGTGCGCCTCGAGGCCCCCGCTACTCCCGCCCCGCCCACAGCGACCGCACGTGCGTCAGGTGCGTCCGCATCAGCTCCTCGACCGCCGCCTCGTCCCGTGCGACCAGCGCGTCCACCAGCTGCACGTGCTCCTCCGCCGAGGCGGCCAGCGCTCCGGCGTCCGCCAGCGACGGCAGGCCGTAGAGCCGTGAGCGGTTGCGCAGGTCGCTCACCACGGCGACCAGGTGGGGGTTGCCGGACAGGCCGAGCAGGCTCAGGTGGAACGCCTGGTCGGCTTCGACGTAGGCGATCAGGTCGCGGGCCTGGGCGGCGGCGACGATGGCCTCGGCGGCCGGACGGAGGGCCGCCAGGTCCTTGGCGGCGGCGGTGCGGGCCAGGCCCGCGACCACCGGCACTTCGATCAGGGCTCTGATCTCGGTGAACTGGTCCAGGTCCGCCTCGGACAGTTCGGTGACCCGGAAGCCCTTGTTCCGGACGACCTCGACCAGCCCTTCCTTCGCCAGGTCCAGCATGGCCTCGCGCACCGGGGTGGCCGACACCCCGAAGCCGGCGGCCAGCACCGGCGCGGAGTACACCACGCCGGGCCGCAGCTCGCCCGCGATCAGCGCCGCCCGCAGCGCGTGCGAGACCTGCTCGCGCAGCGAGTGGTGGCCCAGCACGCGGGGCAGGTTCAGGGACGGGCTCTGGTCGCCGGCGGCCCCGGCCGCCGATGCACCCATGAGGCCGGTGCCGCTGGTACTCCTGTCAGGCATGCCCGAACCCTATCTCGCGATCAGAGCAAGAACCCAGCAGGGAACGGATCCGTCGGGTCGAGGAAGTACTGGGCGGTGCCGGTGATCCAGGCGCGGCCGGTCACGGTGGGGATCACCGCGCGGCGGCCGGCGACCTCGGTCTCCTCGACCAGGCGGCCGATGAAGCGGGTGCCGATGAACGACTCGTTCGTGAAGTCGGTGTCCAGGGCCAGCTCGCCGCGGGCGTGGAGCTGCGCCATCCGGGCCGAGGTCCCGGTCCCGCACGGCGACCGGTCGAACCAGCCGGGGAAGATGGCCATCGCGTGCCGGGAGTGCCGCGCGGTGGACCCGGGGGCACGGAAGTACACGTGGTGGACCGCCCGGATGCCGTCGTCGAGGGGATGCACCGGCTCGTCGGCCTCGTTGACGGCGTCCATCGTGGCCAGTCCGGCGGCGATGATCTCGTTCTTGGCCCCGCGGTCGAACGGCAGCTTGTAGTCGTCCAGGTCCACGATCGCGTAGAAGTTGCCGCCGTAGGCGAGGTCGTAGCGGATCCGCCCGAAGCCGGGGACGTCCACCTCGGCGTCCAGCCGCTCGGCGAAGCTGGGGACGTTGCGGATGGTCACCGAGCGCGCGGCGCCGTCCTCCACGTGGACGTCGGCCAGCACCAGCCCGGCCGGGGTGTCCAGCCGGACGGTGGTCACCGGTTCGACGACCGGCACCATCCCGGTCTCGACCAGGACCGTCGCCACGCCGATCGTGCCGTGCCCGCACATCGGGAGCAGCCCGGAGACCTCGATGTACAGCACGCCGTAGTCGGCGTCCGGCCGGGTCGGCGGCTGCAGGATCGCGCCGGACATCGCGGCGTGGCCGCGCGGCTCGTACATCAGCAGCGTGCGCAGGTCGTCGAGATGCTCCATGAAGTACAGCCGCCGGGCCGTCATCGTGTCGCCCGGGATGACGCCGACGCCACCGGTGATGACCCGGGTCGGCATGCCCTCGGTGTGGGAGTCGACGGCGTGGTAGACGTTCTTGGTCCGCATCGCTGCTCTACAACCCCGCCTTCTGGGCGCGGGCCTTGTCCTCCAGCGGCAGGACGCGGAGGGTGTCGGCCTTGACGGTCTCGTACTGGTCCGGGAGCAGGGGGACGCGCGGCGGACGGCAGCCGCCGCCGTGCCGGCCGGCCAGGTCCATGGACAGCTTGATGGCCTGGACGAACTCGGTGCGGGAGTCCCAGCGCAGCAGCGGGTGCAGCTCGCGGTAGAGGGGCAGCGCCGTGACCAGGTCGCCCTCGGTGGCGGCGCGGTAGAGCTCGTTGCAGACGTACGGGATCGCGTTCGGGTAGCCCGAGATCCAGCCGACCGCGCCGGCCAGCGCCAGCTCCAGCAGCACGTCGTCGGCGCCGATGAGCAGGTCCAGCTCCGGGGCCAGTTCCTTGATGCGGTACGCCCGCCGGGTGTCGCCGGAGAACTCCTTGACGGCCTGGATGTGGCCGGCGGCGTGGAGCTCGGCGAGCAGTTCCGGTACGAGGTCGACCTTGGTGTCGATGGGGTTGTTGTAGGCGACGACCGGTATGCCCACCTCGGCGACCGCGCGGTAGTGCGCGACCACCGAGCGCTCGTCGGCGCGGTAGGCGTTCGGCGGCAGCAGCATGACGGCGCCGGCCCCGGCCTCGGCGGCCTGCTCGGCCCACCGCGCCGCCTCCTGGGATCCGTAGGCGGCGACGCCGGCCAGCACCCGGTCCCCGCCGACGGCCTCGACCGCGGTGCGCACCACGGCGGCCCGCTCCTCGGGCGTCAGCGTCTGGTACTCGCCGAGCGAGCCGTTGGGGCAGACGCCGTCACAGCCGGCCTCGATGAGCCCGCGGAGGTTCTCCGCGTACTTGTCGAGGTCGACCGACAGGTCGTCGCGGAACGGCAGGGCGGTGGCGACGACGACACCGTGCCAAGGCTTGCGCAGGGACATGGATCACTTGTTCCTTCGGTCTTGCTCGGCTAACACGCCGAGCGGGACGGGACGCGCCAAGGGTCGCTTGGCGGCGGCGAGGAGGTCGGTGGCAGCGGGCGGTTCGGTGGGATCGCGGCGAGCCAGGCATGCCACGGCGTACCCGCACACCCGGCCCTGGCACCATCCCATGCCGGCGCGGGTGAGCAGCTTGACGGTGCGGGCGTCGCAGGCCCCGAGGTCTTCGACGGCCTCGGTGACGGCGCGCGCCGGGACCTCCTCGCAACGGCAGACGAGGGTGTCGGGGGTGAGGTGGTCGCGCCACGCCGCCGGTACGGGGTGCTGAACGCGGATGACATCGGCGAAGCCGCGCTGACGGTCGCGGCGACGGCGCAAGTCGGCCGGTGCGGCAGCCGCATCCGGAACAGCGGCCTGACGCGCGCGGCTCCTGGCGAACGCGGCGGCGACAGCGAGCCCGGCGATCTCCCCCTCGACAAGGGAGGTCTCCACACCGGCGATGCCCGCGGTCTCCCCGGCCGCGTAGAAGCCGGGGACGCTCGTGCGCTGGTTCGTGTCGACGCGCAGCCCCACGGTGCCGTCGGCCAGCATCCTGTGCTCGCAGCCGAGGGTCAGGCCGAGATCGATCTGCGGGACGAGGCCGTAGCCGACGGCGAGCGCGTCGCACGCGATACGGCGGCGGCCGGAGCCGTCAGGCCGGGCGACCACGACTGCTTCGAGGAAGTCCGTGCCCTGGGCCTCCACGACCATCAAGCCGCTGCGCACCGGTACCCGGTTGCGGATGAACTGCCGGGCGAAGTCGATGCCCTCGACGAGCTTCGCGGGGTTGGTCAGCACCGGCAGCGGGTGCTTGGCGTAGCCGCGGATCCGGTTGGCCTCGAACAGGCCGAGGACCTTCGCCCCGGCCGTGGCCAGCCCGGCGGCGACCGGGAGCAGCAGCGGTCCGGTGCCGGCGACGACCACCCGGCGTCCGGCGAGCACCAGGTTGCCCTTCAGCAGCGCCTGGGCGCCGCCGGCGGTGAAGACGCCCGGCAGGTCCCAGCCGGGGAAGGGGACGACGCGCTCGTAGGAACCCGTGGCCAGGACGACGTCGGCGGCGGTGACCGGGCCGCGGTCCGTCAGGACGGTGAATCCGGGTTCGACCGCCCACACCTGGTGCTCGAACAGCACCTCGATGCGCGGCGAGGTCTCGACGCGCGCCGCCAGCCGCTCGAACCGCGACCGGCCGTGGTGCAGCTTCGGCAGCCAGGGCGCGGTGAGTCCGGGCCCGGGTTGCCGGAAGTACTGGCCGCCTAGTTGGCGTCCGCCCTCGATCAGCGCGACCCGCAGCCCTTGTTCGGCGGCGGTGGCCGCGGCGGCCATCCCCGCCGGACCGGCACCGATGACGGCGAGGTCGAAAGCTTCGCTACTCACGGCCGTCACCCACCTGTGTCACGACGACGTCCCCGGCTGACACCGGCGCCAGACAAGCCCGCACGTTCGGCTCCCCGTTCACGGTCACCAGGCAGTCGAAGCACACCCCGATCCCGCAGAACAGGCCCCGCGGCTTGCCCCCGAACCTCGTCGTGCGCCACGACTGCACGCCGGCGGCCAGCAGCGCCCCGCCGACCGTCTGGCCCGGGCGGGCCGTCATCGGCCGCCCGTCAAAGGTGAAATCCACGCTCATCCCACCGCCTCCTCGGGGCTGTCGAACCGCGCGGGCCGGAACGGCTCGGGATCCACCATCGGCTTGTCCGCGGCCAGCAGAGCCGCGATCAGCTCGCCGGTCGCCGGGGCCAGCCCGATCCCGGCGCCTTCGTGCCCGCAGGCGTGGAAGAGTCCTGCGACGTTCGCGTCCGGGCCGATGGCCGGCAGGTGATCCGGCAGATAGGGCCGGAATCCGCAGTAGTAGCGCTGGACATCGACCGAAGCGAGGAACGGGAACAGCTCAGCGGCCTGACCCGCCAGCCGGCCCAGCGCGTCGTAGGACGGCGTCCGGTCCAGGCCCACACGTTCCCGGCTGGCCCCGACCAGTACCGGCCCGGACGGCGTGCCCTCGACCACCCCGGAGGACTGCAACGCGGCGTCGGAACTCGAAACGTCGGAGACGTACGCGGCCGAGTACACCTTGTGCCGGATCAACGGCGGAAGCGGCTCGGTCACCAGCACGAAACCGCGCCGCGGCTGCACCGGCAGCCTGGACCCGGCCAGGCGGGCGACCTCGCCGCCCCACAAACCGGCCGCGTTGACCACGTACCGCGCGGGAATCTCGCCGAGCGTCGTGCGCACCCCGCGCACCGCGCCGTCCGTGATCAGCAGTCCGGTGACCGCGCTGCCGAGCCGGACCTCGGCCCTGGACGCCTTCAGCAGCCGGGCCACCGCGAGGGCGGGCATCACCTGCGAATCCTGCGGGTAAAAGAAGCCGCCGGCCAGGCCCGGCGCGAGATGCGGTTCGAACTCTGACAAACGATCGGCGGCGACTTCCTCCGCGACGACCCCCCTGTCGCGCTGTGTCGCCGCGAAAGCCCGCAACGCCGAGTGGTCCGCCGGGGAGAAGGCGACCACCAGTCCGCCCTTGGCCTCGTACTCGAAGCTCTCCCCCAAGCCCTCGGCGTCCAGCTCCCGCCACAGGTCCTGCGACCGCAGCGCGAGGTCCAGCTCCGGTCCCGGCTCCTTGTCCGACACCAGCAGGTTGCCCTCGCCGGCCCCGGACGTGCCGCCGCCGACCGGGCCGCGGTCGACGACCGTCACCGAGAACCCGGCGCGGGCGGCGTACAGCGCGCAGGCGGCGCCGACCATGCCGGCGCCGATCACCACCACGTCCGTTGCCCTCACCCCAGTACTATGTCACATGTTCTAGACCTCCGCCAGCGGCACTTGTTCGATTTTTGTCACCCTTTGCGGTAATAGACCGGATCACCCCCCGCCTCCACGATGAGAAGGCCACAGCATCCATCGCCTGGAGGGGGCACGATGACGGTCGAGCAGAGCACGGCGGCACCGGGGGGCGCGGCCGAGGGCGGTCGGCTCAGCCTGGACACCGCGGCGGCGCGGAACCTGGCCACCACGACCAAGACGCCGCCGCAGATGCAGGGCATCACCTCGCGCTGGCTGCTGCGGGTCCTGCCCTGGGTGCAGGCCGACGGCGGCGCGTACCGGGTGAACCGGCGGCTGAGCCATGCCGTCGGACGCGGCCGGGTGGCGTTCGGGCAGGCCGGGGACGACGACGTCACCGTGGTGCCGCCGACGCTGGCCGAGCTGCCGCCGTTGCGCGGTCTGGAAGACCAGGCGCTGCTGAGCGAGCTGGCCTCGCGGTTCGTCGTCCGCGAGTTCCGGACCGGGGACACGATCGCCGAGGCCGGTGCGCCGATCGCGACGCTCTGGCTGATCGCGCACGGCAAGGTGGACCTGTCCGGCCGGGGGAAGTACGGGGACCACGCGGTGCACGGGCACCTCGCCGACGGCGACCATCTCGGCGACGAGGTGTTCCACGCCGGAGCTGGAAACGGCGGATCGAACGGGCGCGTCCCGTCTTGGAAGACCACCGCCCGGGCCGCCACGCCGGTCATCGCGCTGGCGGTCCCGGCCGCGGAGATCCGGGCCCTGATCGACCGGTCGGACACGCTGCGCGAGCACCTCGCCGCGCACCGCCGGACCCGGGCGAAGGCCCAGAACCGGCACGGCGAGGCCGAGATCGAGCTTGCCGCCGGGCACGAGGGCGAGACGGTGCTGCCGGGCACGTTCGCCGACTACGAGCTCAAGCCGCGCGAGTACGAGCTCTCGGTCGCGCAGACCGTGCTGCGGGTCCACACGCGCGTCGCGGACCTCTACAACAAGCCGATGAACCAGATGGAGGAGCAGCTGCGGCTCACCATCGAGGCGCTGCGCGAGCGGCAGGAGGACGAGCTCGTCAACAACCGGAGCTTCGGGCTGCTGCACAACGCCGACTTCGGCCAGCGGCTGCACACGCACTCCGGGCCGCCGACGCCGGACGATCTGGACGAGCTGCTGTCGCTGCGCCGCGACACGCACTACCTGCTGGCCCACCCCAAGGCGATCGCCGCGTTCGGGCGGGAGTGCACGAAGCGGGGCGTCTACCCGCCGACGGTGGACCTGATGGGGAGCCACGTGCCGTCGTGGCGGGGGGTGCCGCTGCTGCCGTGCCCGAAGATCCCGGTCGCCGACGGGCACACGACGTCGATCCTGGCCATGCGCGCCGGCCAGGAGGAGCAGGGCGTCGTCGGGCTGCACCAGACCGGGATCCCGGACGAGTACCAGCCGGGGCTGTCGGTCCGGTTCATGGGCGTCGACGACAAGGCCATCACCAGCTATCTGGTGAGCGCCTACTACTCGGCGGCGGTGCTGGTGCCGGACGCGCTGGGCGTTCTGGAGAACGTCGAGATCGCGCGGCCCCGTGGCTGAGCCGGCCGGGGTGGCCGCCGATCCGGGCACCTCCGCACGGGAGGCGTTACGGCGGGCCCGGGAGGCGGTCGAGCCGGTGATGCGGTTGGCGGTGGACACGCTGCCGGGGAGGATACGGACCATCGCCGCGTATCACCTGGGGTGGGGGGAGGTGGGGCGGGAGCCGGGGGCGGAGCCGGACAAGGAGGGTGACGGGAGCGCCGCTGAAATCGGCGGGTCCGGCGGGAAGCTGCTCCGGCCGGGTCTGGTGCTGGCCGCCGCCACCGCCGTGGCCGGACCGGCCGCGGTGGCGGCGGCGATCGGGGCGGCGAGGTCATCGGGCGGGGTGGCGGCCGCGTCGTCCTCGGGACCGTCCCCGGGCCGGCCACCCGGCCTGTCCACGGCGACCGTCGCCGGAGCCGGCCGGACGCTGCTGGCCACCGCCGCCGCGGTCGAGCTCGCCCACAACTTCACGCTGCTGCACGACGACGTGATCGACCGCGACCGCACCCGGCGCCACCGTCCCACCGCGTGGACCGTGTTCGGCGCCGAGAACGCGATCCTGACCGGGGACGCGATGCTGGCGCTGGCGCTGCGGCTGGTCGGCGGGGAGGCCGCCGAGCGGCTGGCGGAGTGCGTCATCGAGATCTGCGACGGCCAGTACGAGGACTGCGCCTTCGAGCAGCGTGACGACGTCACCCTCGACGAGTGCCTGGCCATGGCCGGGAAGAAGACCGGGGCCCTGCTCGGCTGCGCCTGCGCGCTCGGGGCGCTGGCGGTCCGGGCGGAGCCGGCGGCGGTGGCGGCGCTGGACGCCTTCGGCCGCGAGCTCGGGATGGCCTTCCAGCTCACCGACGACCTGCTCGGGATCTGGGGCGACCCGGCGGCCACCGGCAAACCGGTGGGGTCGGACCTGGCCGCCCGCAAGAAGTC
The DNA here is from genome assembly GCF_039531675.1 of Catenulispora subtropica. NCBI lineage: Bacteria > Bacillati > Actinomycetota > Actinomycetes > Catenulisporales > Catenulisporaceae > Catenulispora > Catenulispora subtropica. The sequence goes on along the minus strand of NZ_BAAAQM010000025.1, from coordinate 24,961 downwards.
GCTGCCGGTGGTGGCGGCGCTGTCGGCCAGGTCGGCGGCGGCCGCCGACCTGGCCGGGCTCTACGCGCTCACCCGCGACTTCACCGAGCCCGAACTCCGCCACGCCGCCGACGCCGTGGACCGCGCCGGCGGCCGCGCGTGGGCCGCCGCGGAGGCTTCCGCCCGCGTCGCGAAAGCGCACGCCCACCTGGGGAAGGCACCCGGCGTCCACCAGGCGGCGGTCCGCGATCTGCGCGCGATAGCCGATCTCATCACCGGGCGGACGTTCTAGTCCGCCCGTCCGCCATCGCACTGTGAACACTCGGGAGACGTCCGCATGACCGCGAAGGACTACGGCATCATCGTCGCCGTCCTCCTCCTCACCTTCGTCGCCCTGCGTCTGACGCAGCGCCTCATCCCGCACCACCGCCGCGAACCGCACAACGACGTGGCCGGCTTCATCTTCGCCACCGTCAGCGTGGTGTTCGCGGTGCCGCTGGCCTTCGTCGTCGTGGCGCTCTGGACGAACAACGACACCGCCAAACAGACGACGTTCAAGGAGGCCAACGAGCTCGCCGGCGTCTACTGGATCGCCCGCCAGATGCCGCTCCCCCTCGGTTCCCAGGTCGAGCACCAGACGCTGGAGTACGCGAAAACCGTCGTCGACCAGGAGTGGCCGCTGCTGGCGAAGCACGAGACGAGCCCGCAGGCGACGGCGCTGGTCTACCAGATGCGGGACAGCATGTTCGCCTTCAAGCCGCGCAACACGGCGGAGCAGGTGGAGTACGACCACGCGCTGACGCACGTGGAGGCCTTGGCGGGAGAACGGAGACAGCGGCTGAACCAGGCCGAGGAGTCGTTGCCGAAGCTGCTCTGGGCGATCCTGATCGGGAGCGCGCTGATCACGATCGTGTTCACGTTCCTGTTCGGGCTGTCGAGTTCGTTCGCGCACACGCTGATGGTGCTGACGTTGGCGGGGCTCGTCGTGGTGTCGCTGGTGGCCGTCCGGGAGATGAGCTACCCGTACGCGGGGACGATGAAGGTGCATCCGACGGCGTTCGAGGTGTTCCTGGCGCGATTGCCGGTGCCACGGTGAGGAGTTCGCGAACGCGATACGGCGCGCCCCGGGCATCCCCGGAGCGCGCCGTATCAGTGAGCGGACTCAGAAACCGATCACAGCCGTGATCAGATCACGTCCAGGTCGGCGAACTGCTCCGCCTCGACCGAACCGGCCGGCGGCGCGTACGAGTCGCGCCCGCGGACCAGCCACCACACGCCGGACAGCAGCAGCGCCGCCACGAGGGCGATGGGCGCGTAGTTGAACGTGAGCGCTGTCGTACCCGGCGCGGCCTGCGGCAGGCAGAACAGCACGGTCTCGATCACGACCCACACCGTGGCGGCGTAGCCGACGAGCGGGCCCCACTTGCCGAGGTTCCAGGCGCCCTTCTTGAAGTTCTTGCCCTGACGGGCGCGCAGGAAGCCGGGGATCACGTAGGCGGGCGCCAGACCGATGGAGGCGATGGCGGTCACGGCGCCGTAGGCCTGGATGGTCCACAGCGAGGGCAGGGCCAGGACGAAGGCCACCGCCACGACGAGCCACATGGCGTTGGTCGGCACGGCCGAGCGGTTCACCTTGCGCCAGGTCGGGGAGCCGGGGAGGGCGCCGTCACGGGAGAAGGCGAAGACCATGCGGGCGGCGGAGCCGATGGCGGCCAGGCCGCAGCACAGCTGCGCGACGATGATGACCAGGGTCAGGATCTCGGCCCAGTGCTGGCCGAGAGCGTCGATCATGATGAGGGACGGCGCCGTCACGGATCCGCCGTAGCCGGAGCCGGCCGCCTCGGTGGCGTAGTTGTCGTCGCCGCCCTGGATCGCGAACAGGAAGGCCACGATCAGGACGAGGCCCGCGATGCCGGAGACCCAGATGGAGCGGACGATGCCCTTGGGGGCCAGGACCGAGGCCTGGGCGGTCTCCTCGGACATGTGGGCCGAGGCGTCGTAGCCGGTCAGGGTGTAGCCGGTGAGCAGCAGACCGATGGCGCTGACGTAGATCGCGCTCTTGAAACCGGTGCTGTTGGCGTAGTGCGAGAACACGAACGACGCGCTCTGGTGGTGGGCCGGGACGACGAACAGCACGGCCACGATGAACGCCACGCCCAGCAGGTGCCACCAGACGCTGACCCGGTTCAGCAGGTCCAGCACCTTGACGCCGAAGCTGTTCAGCACACCGTGCAGGAGCAGCACGCCGGCGAAGACGGCTATCAGCCCGTACTTGTCCGGCGTCCAGCCGAACGCCATGCCGGTGAAGGCGCCGATGAACTCGGCGGCGCCGTAGTCGATGCCGGCGATGACGCCGAACAGACCGAGCATGTTCAGCCAGCCGGTGATCCAGCCCCAGCCCTTGCCGCCGAGGCGGTGGGCCATGAAGAACAGCGCGCCGGAGGTCGGGTAGACGCTGGTGACCTCGGCCAGGCTCAGCCCGATGAGCAGCACGGCCAGGGTGACGCCGACCCAGCCCCAGACCATCACCCGGGGGCCGCCGGTGGCCATGCCGAAGCCGAACAGGGTCATACATCCGGAGAGGATGGAGATGATCGAGAAGCTGATGGCGAAGTTGCCGAAGCCGGACATCCGGCGGGACAGCACCGGCTCGTAGCCGATGGCGCGCAACTGGTCGGCATCCGCCTGGTCGGCCTCGCTCCAGGCCGGATTGGTTGATTGAGTCGTCGACATAACGTCGTTCGTGTTCCCTTCAAGGCCCGGGGGGTGGGCCACCTGGTGATGTGGGACGAGATGGGTACTGCCTTCGGTGCTTTACAACTCTTTACTGCTGGTGGGGGGACAGTAAGGGGGGACATCAAAGGGCTGACCCTGGTGGGGCGCCGCCGCCGTCGCTACGCGCCGCCTCTCGACCGTCCGGGAGGCTCGCGGCGGCGCGAGCCCGAGGACAACGCCGTGGTGCGGGCACGCGTGAACTCCTCCACGGCGTCGCCCGTCGACGACACCGAGGCCCAGGGTTTGGTCGCTCCGTACGGGCCCAGCGCCTGGAACACGTCGTGGGCCAGGTCCGACCGGCCGCCGGCGACCAGGGCGTGCGCCAGGTGCGACAGGTCGACCACCAGCCAGTCGTCCTTGCTGGTGCTCGTGAACCAGTTCCAGCCGCGGGCCATCTCGGCGCGGGCCGCGTCGGTGCTCCACATCAGGTGCGCCAGGTTGTCGCGGTTCGCCTTGCGGTACTCGTAGGCGACCACGAGCGCGTAGAGCGGCAGCAGCTGCAGGGGGGACGTGCTGCTGAGCCCGACGCTGCCGACGATGCTGGCGGCGAAGAGCTGGGCGTCGGCCGGACTGGGCCCGGAACCGTTGCCGACCGCGGCCAGCATCCGGTGACAGCCCTCGCGGTTGGCGGGGTCGACGCGCCACAGGTCGCGGAACGCGTGCCAGGGACCGGGCACCGGGCAGGACGCGGGACCGTCGATGCGCTCGTCGAAGCCGGCCGCCAGGGCCAGCCGGCCCAGGTACGGCACCGGGTCGCCGGGGCTGCTCGCGGCGGCCTCGGCGCACAGCTCCGCCGCGCGCCGGCCCAGGACCTGGGCCTGCGGGGCGTCGTTGGCCACGGCCCGGCAGGCGCGCTCGACGGCCACCCGGGCCGCCATGATGATCGCGTTGGGGTCCCGCGGCCGCTCGGCGGCCCACTGGTCCACGGCGTTGGAGCCGGCCGCGACCTGGGCCAGCAGCGCGGTGCGCGAGCACCGCAGCTGCCGGTCCTGTCCGGGAGCGGCCAGCAGCTCGGCCATGGAGAAGTAATGGCCGGTACGGACCTCGCCCAGAATGCGGGCGAGGGCCTCGTCGAAGCCCGCCGGGTGCATGACGGGTTTGAAGTCGGCGCTCATGGCGTCCGGGGGGTGTGCGGTGGGGGGTGAGTGAGCGAAGGCGAGGCGACGCAGCGCTTATCACCTGACCACGCAATGGCATCGGGCACCGCGCAATGATGCCCGACATCACAGGTGCCGAACAAGCCCCTGTGTGACTACATGATCAACAAATGGTGATCATGGCATCCACGTGCTCGTATCACGCTCCGCGAGCTGTTCGACTTGTAACCGGCACCACGGAGACACATCGAAATCACCTGATAGCACGCGAGTCGAGAAATCCGCCCATGGGATCCATTTGACCTCGGCCACCTCGTCGGGCGACGGGTCCGGCACGGTGCCCGACGGCACGGCCGCCCGGAACACCGGGCAGATCTCGTTCTCGACGATCCCGTTCGGCATCACGGCCCGGTAGCGGAAGTCGGGCAGGATCGGCCAGACCCGGTCGACCATGAGCCCGAGCTCGGTGTCCAGACGGCGCCGGACCGCGTCCTCGATCTCCTCCCCCGGGGCCGGATGGCCGCAGGCGGAGTTGGTCCAGACGCCGGGCCACGTGCGCTTGTCCAGGGCCCGCCGGGTCACCAGCAGCCGATCGTCGTCGTCGAACACGTAGCACGAGAACGCCAGGTGCAGCGGGGTGTGCTCGGTGTGCACCCCGGCCTTGGGCGCGGTGCCGACCGGGGTCCCGTCCTCGGCCAGCAGGACGACTTCTTCGACTTCCACGATGTCACGCATGCCCACAGCGATACCCACATGTCACCTCCGGTCTGTTATTTCGCGTCGCCATAGCACCCGACTGAGTGAACGCTCATCGGGAAACGGACCGGGTTCGGGCCGAAGACCAGGCTCCCGGCGAGCGTGGCGCACTCGGCGATCAGCGCGGCCACGGCTTCCGCGTGCTCCCGCGGTGTGTGCACCAGGACCTCGTCATGCTGGAAGAAGACCAGCTCGGGGCCGTCGAGCGGGCGCAGCCGCCGCCGCAGCAGGGCCAGCAGCACCTCGGCCCACTCGGCCGCGGTGGCCTGGATGACGAAGTTCCGGGTGAAGCGGCCGCGGGCCCGGGCCACCTGGCCGGAGCGGCGGTTGCTGTCGTCTGCGGCGTCGGCCTCGGCGTCCCCGGCGACCACGCTCTGCCAGCGCTCCGACGGCGGCGGGCAGGTGCGCCCCAGGTGCGAGCGGACCAGGCGGCCGCGCTCGCCCTCGCGGGCGGCGTCGTCGAGCAGCGCGGTGGCCTTCGGGAAGCGGCGGCGCATCAGGGCCAGCGGCTCGGCGGCGCCGCCGCCGGTCTGGCCGTACATGGCGCCGAGCAGACCGAGCTTGGCCTGATCGCGGGAGCCCTCGAAGACGCCGGCCAGGGCGGCGTACATGTCATCGCTCTGCGTAGCCTCGGCCATGCCGGGGTCCTGCGCCATCGCGGCCAGGATCCGCGGCTCCAGCTGCGCGGCGTCGGCGGACACGAAGATCCAGCCGGGGTCGGCGATGACGGCTTTGCGCAACCGGCGCGCAATCTGCAGGGCGCCGCCGCCGCGGGCCGCCCAGCGTCCGGTGACGACGCCGCCGACGGAGTACTCGGGGCGGAAGCGGCCGGCGACGACCCAGGTGTCGCGCCAGGCCCAGCCGTTGAACGAGTACAGGCGGGAGAGCTCCTTGTACTTCAGCAGCAGCGGGATCGCCGGATGGTCGACGTCTTCGAGGTCCCATTTGCGCAGCGAGGGCAGCTTCACGCCGACGTCGGCGAAGGCCTTGGTGACCTGCGGGGCGGAGTCGGGGTTCAGGGCCCGGACACCGAGGGCCGCGGCGAGCTGCGCGGCCACCGCGGCCATCTCCCGCGGCGGGGAGCCGTCGACCGGCCGGGGACCGAGGACCTCCTCCAGGATCCGGCCGTGCACGTCGGCCCGCCAGGGCAGGCCGTGGTGCGCCATCTCGGCGGCGGCCAGCGACGCCGCGGACTCGGCGGCGACCAGCAGGCGGAACCGCCCGGGATGCCCGGTGGCGGCGATGCGGCGGAGCTGGTCGGCGTAGACCTCGCGGACGGCGCGCAACGGGTCGGCGTCCGGCGGCAGGCCGGAGCGGTCCGGCTCGAACAGCGCGGGCTGGGTGGTCGGGTTGTCGGCGGGGGCCTCCAGCGTGCCCTCGGCGCGGTCCTCGGGGACCGGGAGGCCGTGCAGGCGGGCCCACGCGGCGCCGAGCGAGCGCGGCTCCCCGCACCGGCCCTCGGAGGCGAGCAGCAGGGCCTCGGTGAGCGCCAGATCGTGGCAGCGGTCGACGCGGACGCCGCGCCGCAGCAGGGCCGGGGCGAGGTCGGCGGTCGCGGGCCAGACCCAGCGCGGGGCGCCGGCCTCCAGCACGCCGACCTCCGCTTCGAGGTCGGCGACGGCACGCGCCGGACCTGCGGCGTCTCCCCCCTCGGAGATCTCTTGAACGAAACCGCGATCCTTGAAACCCTCGGGGTCGTAGGTCGCGGCGATCGGCACGAGATGATTGTCCGCGATCGCACCGACAAGTTTCCGCAGCCCGAGGGACCGCCCATGACCAAGACCGCCGTCGTCACCGGAGCCAGCAGCGGCATCGGGGCCGCCACCGCGCGCCGCCTGGCCGCCGAGGGCTACCGCGTGGTGCTCGTCGCCCGCCGCAGGGACCGGCTGGAGACGCTGGCCGCGGAGCTGGGCGACGCGGCGGAGGCGGTGGCGCTGGACGTCACCGACGCCGCGGCGGTCCAGGCCTTCGCGGCCGGGCTCGAAGCCTGCGACGTGCTGGTGAACAACGCCGGCGGCGCGGTCGGCGCGGACTACGTGGCCACCGCCGACGCCGCGGACTGGCGCGCGATGTACGAGGTCAACGTCCTGGGCTCCCTGCACCTGACCCAGGCCCTGCTCCCCAAGCTGATCGCCACCGGAGCGGGCACCATCGTGATGATGTCCTCCACCGCGGGCCACATCGTCTACGAAGGCGGCGCCGGCTACGCCGCGGCGAAGCACGGCACCCACGTCCTGGCCGAGACCCTCCGCCTGGAGCTCTTCGACCAGCCGGTCCGCGTCATCGAGATCGCCCCCGGCATGGTCAAGACCGAGGAGTTCGCCCTCAACCGCTTCGCCGGCGACACCGCCAAGGCCGCGGCCGTCTACGCCGGCGTCGCCGAACCGCTGCTGGCCGAGGACATCGCGGACTGCGTGGCCTGGACGGTGACGCGCCCGGCGCACGTGAACGTGGACCTGCTGGTGGTGCGGCCGCGGGCGCAGGCGGCGCAGCACAAGGTGCATCGGGTCACGGGGTAGCGGGCTCCGCCAGCCCCGCGTCGGCGACCGGGACCACCGCCGCCGGCGCGGCGTCGACGCCCTCAGGCGCCACCGCCCCGCCCTTGCGCAGCGTCGACAGCACCAGGCCGATCATCACCAGCGGGAAGCCGACGATCACGCCGGCCTTGAGGTCCTCGCCGAGGAAGATCACGCCGCCGGCGACCGCGATGGCCGGGTTCACGAAGGTGATCATCGAGGACTTCGCGGCGCCGACTTCGGCGATCAGGGCGAAGAAGAAGAGGAACGCCAGAGCGGTGCAGATCAGGCCGAGGGCCACGGCGGCGGCGATGGCGTTGGCGTGGGGGGTGTGCTTCGGGAGGCTGAAGGCGGCGATGGGGACGTAGAGGGCCGCGACGCCGGCCAGGGAGAGGGCGATCACCGCGAGGGGCGGGACGTCCTCCAGGCGGCGCAGGACGAGGGTCGGGGCGACGGCGTAGCCGAGGGCCACGGCGATCACTTCGAGCATGCGCCAGACGTTCACTTCGCCGACGTTCAGGCCGACGATCGCGACGACGCCGGCCAGGCCGATGAAGAGGCCGGCCAGGCGGGTGCCGGAGACGGCGTCCTTCTCGCCGAGGATGCGCCACATGATGAGGGCGACGAAGAACGGCACGGCCGCGATCAGGAGCCCGGCCAGGGAGGACGTCATGTGCTGTTCGGCGTCGCCCAGCAACAGCCACGGGCCGGCGATCTCCAGTGCGGCGAACAGCGCTATGTACCGCCAGTACTTCAGGGCCGGCCGGACCAGGTCGCGCTTCATCGCCACCGGCAGCAGCACCGCGGCGCCGATCGCCGTGCGGGCGAAGACGATGAACGGCGCCGGCATGCCTTCCAGGGCGACCTTGATCAGCAGATAGGGGATGCCCCAGATCACCGACATCGCGGCGAACAGCAACCACCCGCGCTTGGACACCTGGACCCCCTAAAAGGACGAAATAGACGAGAGACGAACCGCGGATCGAGCCTGTTCCCGGGCCCTTTGTAACAGCCGTGGGCCGCCTGAGCTTATTCCACCGCCGCTTCCCAGGAAATGAGCACTCTGCCAGAGTGGGGACCCTGCAGGGAGCTACAAGACGATCACGCGGAGGTAGGTCAATGCCCACGCCGACACGCAGACGCTCCAGAACGGTCGCCGCTCTGGTCACGGCAGCCGCCCTGACCACCAGTCTGAGCGCGGCCCGGGCCGCTCCGGACGGCCGCCATCCCGGCGAGCCGCCCCGCACCCCGGTCGCCACCGGCTACGGCGGCGCGGTGGCGAGCGTCAGCCCCTACGCCACCCAAGTCGGCCTGGACGTCCTGAAACACGGCGGCAACGCCGTCGACGCGGCCGTCGCCACCGCGGCGGCCCTGGGCGTCACGGAGCCGTACTCCGCCGGCATCGGCGGCGGCGGCTTCTTCGTCTACTACGACGCGCGCAGCCACAAGGTCTCGACCATCGACGGCCGCGAGACCGGCCCCGCCGCGATGAACACCGACTTCTTCATAGACCCCGCGACCGGCCAGCCGCTGGCTTTCACGGACGCGGTCAACTCCGGCCTTTCGGTCGGCGTGCCGGGCACGTTGAAGACGTGGACCACCGCCCTGGACAAGTGGGGCTCCATCTCGTTGAAGAAGGCCCTGCAGGGCGGCATCGACGTGGCCCAGAACGGGTTCATCGTCGACCCGACCTTCAACGGCTTCACCGCGCTGAACCAGACGCGGTTCTCGCAGATCGCCCCGACCGCGCAGTTGTTCCTGCCCCACGGCGCCCCGCCGGCGGTCGGCTCCGTGTTCAAGAACCCTGATCTGGCGAACACTTACAAGCTGATCGCCAAAGACGGCCCTGACGTGTTCTACAAGGGCGTCCTGGGCCAGGAGGTGGCGAACACCGCGCAGCACCCGCCGACGATCGCGAACCCGACGATGAACTTCCGCCCGGGCGTGCTGACCGCGGCGGACATCGCCGCGTACACCGCGCCGGTGCAGGCACCGACCCACGTGCGATATCAGGGCTTGGACGTCTATTCGATCGCCCCGCCGTCCTCCGGCGGCACCACGGTCGGCGAGGCTCTCAACATCCTGTCGAACTTCGACGTCTCCCCCGCCGACCAGGTCCAGGCGCTGCACCTGTACGACGAGGCGTCCCGGATCGCCTTCGCGGACCGCAACCGCTGGGTCGGCGACGCGGCGTTCAACGACGTCCCGGTCAAGGGTCTGACTTCGGCCGCCTACGGCAAGGAGCGGTCCTGCCTGATCAGCCCGACGAGCACTCTGACGAGCCCGGTGGCGCCCGGCGACCCGTCGGCTCCCGGCGGCGGGACCACGTGCCCCGGCGGTGCCCCCGTGGGCACCGAGGTCACCGGCACCGAAGGTCTGTCGACCACGCACCTGGTGACCGCTGACAAGTGGGGCGACGTCGTCTCCTACACCCTTACCATCGAGCAGACCGGCGGTTCGGCCATCACCGTCCCCGGCCGCGGCTTCCTGCTGAACAACGAGATGACCGACTTCGACTTCACGCCGATCCACCCCGGCGCGCCGGACCCGAACCTGCCGGACGCCGGCAAGCGGCCGCGCTCGTCCATGTCGCCGACCATCGTGCTGAAGGACGGCCGCCCGTACATGGCGGTCGGCTCCCCCGGCGGCGCGTCGATCATCACCACGGTGCTGCAGATCCTGGTCAACCACCTCGATCTGGGCATGAGCCTCCCGGACGCGATCGCGGCGCCGCGGGCCTCGCAGCGCGACCGGTCGGTGACCGACGCCGAACCGGCCTTCCTGAACCTGCCCCAGGTCCCGGCGCTCAAGGCCCTCGGCGAGAACTTCGTCCTCGTCGCGCCGTCGGGCACCCCGACGCCGGAGATCGGCGCGGCGACCGGACTGCAGTTCCTGCCGAACGGCGAGATCCAGGCCGCGGCCGAGCCCGCCCGGCGCGGCGGTGGTGCGGCGATGGTCGTGCACCCGGCGCGGTAGGCGCACCGGGGACGACTCCTCTGTGGCTGGACCGGGGCTCGCGGCAGCTTCCGGTCCGGCCACACCGACGCACGGGGGACGAGTGAGGCGGCGCACACCAGCGCGGTCGGCAGGGGCGCGGCGCGAGCCCGGGCGATGGCCCCGGATCGGGGATATCTGCGCAGGTCGGGCCAAGTATCGCCAATCACCGCCGGATGCGCCGTCTCAGGGACTGGACGCGGTAATCCCCGCTGCCGCCCGGCACCTATAGTCATCGACATGATCACGAACGAGAGCCGCCGCATGTCCGCCGCCGCCATGGCGCCGCGGATGATGCGCTGCCTGCTTTCGTGTCGAATGCACAGCTGCTGAGTTCTCACTCCCAGACCTGGTTTTAGCAGCACTTTCTCTCTTGTAGGCTTCGCGGCCGCCCCTGCGCGCGCCCGCCGCACCGTCGTGTGCGGACCTTGCGGAAAGCATCATGATCGAAATCAAGAATCTGACAAAGGTTTACCCGTCACGGGGCGGGGCCGTCACCGCCCTGGACGGCGTCGACCTGAGCGTCGCGCCGGGCTCCGTGTACGGCGTCGTCGGCCGCTCGGGCGCCGGCAAGAGCACCCTGATCCGCTGCGTGAACCTGCTGGAGCGCCCCACCTCCGGCACGGTGTGGGTGGCGGGCCGGGAACTGACCGCCCTGTCCCCCAAGCAGCTGCGCGCCGAGCGGCGCCGCATCGGCATGGTCTTCCAGCACTTCAACCTGCTCTCCAGCCGCACCGCGCGGGAGAACGTGGAGCTGCCGCTGGAGATCGGGCCGGGCGGCGCGCGCCTGACCCGGCGTGAGCGCCGGACCCGGGCCCTGGAGCTGCTGGACGTGGTGGGCCTGGCCGACCGGGCCGACGCGCACCCGGCGCAGCTGTCCGGCGGGCAGAAGCAGCGGGTCGGCATCGCCCGCGCGCTGGCCGCGGACCCGCACGTGCTGCTGTCCGACGAGGCCACCTCGGCGCTGGACCCGGAGACCACGCGCAGCGTGCTGAAGCTGCTCAAGCGGGTCAACGAGCACCTCGGCGTGACGGTGCTGCTGATCACGCACGAGATGGAGGTCGTGAAGGCGGTGTGCGACAGCGCGGCGCTGATGGAGGACGGGCGGATCGCCGAGTCCGGCACCATCGGCGACCTGCTCACCCGCGAGCGCTCCGAGCTGGCCCGGGAGCTGTTCCAGCTCGGCGAGGCGCCGGCGCACACGGCGCTGCCGGACACCACGGTGCTGGACGTCACGTTCCACGGCGACGCCACGGCGCGGCCGCTGATCGCGCAGCTGTCGCGGACGTACGCGATCGACGTCACGATCCTGGGCGCCGCGATCGAGACGGTGAACGGGCAGACGGTCGGACGGATGCGGATCGGGCTGCCGGGCCGGTACGAGGACAACGTCGTGCAGATCGGGTTCCTGCGGGAGCGGGGGCTGAGCGTGGAGACCGTGGGCGAGACCGGTGCGGGCGCCGGCACCGCACGCCTTGAGGAGGTCGCGTCGTGAGCTGGTCGGAGATGCGGCCGCTGCTGTGGCAGGCGACCTTGGAGACGTTCCAGATGGTCGGCTGGTCGGCCCTGTTCACGGTGCTGATCGGCTTGCCGCTGGGTCTGGCGCTGGTGCTGACCGACAAGGGCGGGCTGCTGGCGAACCAGGCCGCGAACAAGGTGCTGGGCACCGTGGTCAACGTCGGCCGCTCGCTGCCGTTCATCATCCTGCTGATCGCCATCACGCCGTTCACCCGCGGGATCGTCGGCACGACCATCGGCGTGGACGCGGCGATCGTGCCGCTGGCCGTCGGCGCGGTGCCGTTCTTCGCCCGGCTCGTCGAGACGGCGGTGCGCGAGGTCGACAGGGGCCTGATCGAGGCCTCGGCCGCGATGGGCGCCTCGCACCTGACCACGGTCCGCAAGGTCCTGCTCCCGGAGTCGCTGCCCGCGCTGGTCAGCGGACTCACCACGACCGTGATCGCGCTGGTCGGCTACTCGGCCATGGCCGGCGCGATCGGCGGCGGCGGCCTGGGCGACCTGGCCATCCGCTACGGCTACCAGCGCTTCGAGAACGGCCTCATGATCGCCACGGTCGTGCTGCTCGTCGTCCTCGTCCAGATCGTCCAGTGGCTCGGCGACTTCGCCGCCAAGCGGCTGGCTCACCGGTGAACACCCCGGCCAAGCAACACCCCCACCCCTCAGTACACGGAAGAAAGAAGAACTTGTTCATGCGCAACAAGAAGCTCGCCGCGTCCCTGACCGCCGTCGCCGGCGTCCTGGCCGTGGGTCTCACCGCCTGCTCCTCCTCGAAGTCCTCCGGCTCCTCCGGCTCCTCCGCCGCGGCCGCCCCGGCCGGCGCCGCCGTCGACTCGATCATCGTCGCCGCCTCCCCGGTGCCGCACGCGCAGATCCTGGACTACGTCCGCGACAATCTGGCCGCCAAGGCCGGGCTGAAGCTGACGGTGAAGGAGTTCACCGACTACGTGCAGCCGAACCTGGCCACCCAGGACGGCGAGGTCGGCGCCAACTTCTTCCAGCACCAGCCCTACCTGGACGACTTCAACAAGTCCAAGGGCACCGACCTGGTCCCGGTGGTCGGCGTGCACCTGGAACCGCTGGGCCTGTACTCCAACAAGGCCAAGTCGCTCGACCAGCTCAAGGACGGCGCCACCGTCGCGCTGCCGAACGACGCCACCAACGAGGGCCGGGCGCTGAAGCTCCTGGCCGACAACAACCTGATCACGCTGAAGGACGGCGTCGGCGCCGAGGCCACGGAGAAGGACGTGGCCTCGAACCCGAAGAACCTGAAGTTCAAGCCGCTGGAGGCCGCGCAGCTGCCGCGGACCCTGCCGGACGTGGACGCCGCGGTCATCAACGGCAACTACGCGCTGGAGGCCAAGCTCACGCCGAGCAAGGACGCGCTGGTGCTGGAGAAGACGCAAGGGAACCCCTACGTCAACATCCTGGTGGTGAAGAAGGGCCACGAGAACGACCCGGCGGTGAGGAAGCTGGCGACGCTGCTGACGTCGGACGACGTGAAGAAGTACATCGAGACGACGTTCAACGGGTCGGTCATTCCGGCCGCCGCCGGCTGAGCGTCCCCTCGATCCCCCGCTTCCGGCCCGGGCCGCGGTCATCGTCCCCCGGGCCGGAACTCCGCAGCCACGCCTGCATGAGGGCGGCGTACTTGGCGTCGAACTCGGCGTCGTGGGACCGCCAGTGCCGTTCGACCGGGGCGGGCAGGCGGCGGTGGGAACCGTCGACCAGGCGGAGGTCGATCGAACGGTCGCCGGCCCCGTCTGCGACGGTGATGGCCTTGATCTGGTCCCACGGGACGAACCGGGCGCGCACCGAGCGGATCAGGACGCCGTCGGCGGTGACGGTGGTGGAGTTGACCCGGGCCGCCAGGACGGCGAACGGTATCGCGGGGACCACGACGGCCAGCTCGTAGACCACGCTGGGGAGCTTCATCACCAGCCAGCCGGCCATGGCGAGCGGATAGGTTCCCCACTGGTTGAGCTTGCGCGGACGTTTGAAGACCAAGTCCTCCACGTCGCGATGGTACCCAGCCCGCCAAAAAACCATCACCAGGGCCGTTCAGGCGCGGGTCACCATCGCCACCCCCAGCGTGATCATCGTGACCGCGATGATCCCGTCCAGCACCCGCCAGGCCCGGGGCCGGGCCAGCAGCCCCCCGAGCCGACCGGCGCCGAATCCGAGGCCGGAGAACCAGATCACGCTGCCGGTCACGGCGCCGGCGGCGAAGTACCAGTGCGCCGCGCCATAACTGTTGCCGACCGTTCCGAGCAGCAGCACCGTGTCCAGGTACACGTGCGGGTTCAGCCAGGTCAGCGCCAGGCAGGTGAGGATCGCGGTGCGCGGCGACTGTTCGGCGTTCCCGCCGGAGTCCAGGTGGTCGTTCTGCTTCCAGGCCCGCCGCGCCGCGAGGAGCCCGTAGGTCACCAGGAACACCGCGCCGATCCAGGCGATCACGGTCACCGCCGTGGGCATCGAGCGCACCACCGCGCCGAGGCCGCCGATCCCCGCCGCGATCAGCACCGCGTCGGAGGCCGCGCAGATCGCCACGATCGGGCCGACGTGCTCGCGGCGCACGCCCTGGCGCAGCACGTAGGCGTTCTGGGCTCCGATGGCGACGATCAGTGACAGGCCGGTGCCGAGTCCGGCCGCGGCGGCGGCGAGGGGGGTGCTCATGAGAACGATGCTAGGAAGGGGCATTTCCTCAGGCCAGCTCATCTTTCTTCGGTATCATGAGAGATCATGATGACGGATCTGCCGCTGGACCACGTGCGCACCCTCCTGGTCGCGGTCGACGCGGGCACCTTCGAGGCCGCGGCGCGGATCCTGCACGTGACACCGTCCGCGGTGAGCCAGCGCGTCAAAGCCCTGGAGCAGCGCACGGGGCGGGTGCTGCTGGTGCGCTCCAAGCCTCTGCGACCGACGGACTCCGGCGTCGCGGTGGTGCGGTTCGCCCGGCAGCTGGCGTGGCTGGAGGACAACGCCCGCGCCGAGCTCGGCCTGACCGGCTCGGACGCCGAAGCCGGCGCACCGGTGCCGACGACCCTGTCGATCGCGGTGAACTCGGACTCGCTGAGCACATGGTTCCCCGAGGTGGCGGCCCGGTTCGGACCCGAATCAGGAGCCTGTTTCGATCTGCACCGCGAGGACCAGGACTACACGGACGAACTGCTGCGCGCCGGACTGGTGATGGCGGCCGTGTCGTCGTCGCCGAAGCCGGTGCAGGGCTGCGTGGTCCGGCCGCTGGGCCGGATGCGCTACCGCGCGGTGGCGACGCGGGGGTTCGTGGAGCGGTGGCTGCCGGGCGGGACGACGGCGGCGTCCCTGGGCACCGCCCCGGTGGTCGTCTTCAACCACAAGGACGACCTGCAGGACGGATTCCTGCGCCGGCTCGGCGCCGGCGGCAGCGGACCGCGGCACTACGTGCCCGCCACCGACGCGTTCCTGTACGCGGTCGAGATCGGGCTCGGATGGGGCCTGATCCCGGATGTGCAGGCGGCGCAGTTCGGGCAGGTGGAGCTGGTCGAGCTGGCGCCGGGGCAGCCGGTGGACGTGCCGCTGTACTGGCAGCAGTGGAAGCTGGCGCCGCCGCTGCTCACCGAGGTCGGGGAGGCGGCGGCGGAGGTGGCGGCGCGGCGGTTGGCGTGAGCTCGCTCAGCCCGCCGAACTGCTCGTCGCGTCGTCCGGCGACGAGGAGCCGGTCTGGCTCATGGCCGGCGTGCGGTTCTTGCCGAGCGGCACCGGCAGCCCGATCAGCGACATCAGGTCCTGCGTCACCATCGCCTTCTCCAGCCGCGGGTGCGACGCCTCGACGTCGGTCACGGTCAGCCGCATCACGTGGCCCTTGCCGCCGAGCGACTCCACCTTCGGCGAGGTGAACATCGCGCTCCACGGCTGCTCCGTGACCGTGGACTTGCCGCTGGTGACCGCTTTGGTGAAGGCGTCGCCGTACTTCTTGGCGGTGGCGTCGTCGGGCGCCGAGACGCAGATCGTCTCGGTGCCGTTCGGCCCGACGCCCACGGCGATGGGGACCGTGGTGGCGTCGTACATGCCGGTGGCGTCCTTATCAAGGCACTTGGCCACGCCGCCCACCACCGGGTCGTCGGCCAGTGACGCCGACTGCGCGGGCAGGCCCGCGTCCAGGTCGGAGGTCGCGCCGCCGTAGACGAGCCGGTCCTTGGACACCCGGATCACGTTGTAGGTGCTCACCGTCATGGCCAGCTCCTCCGGCTGCTGGCTCATGTCGATCCGGTGGTCGTCCCGGATCAGCCACTGGGTCTCCCCGTGGCCCCGATCGGTCGGCTTGTAGCCCAGCCCCTGCAGTTTGGCGCCGATCGCCGCCGGATCGAAGCTCCCGTACACGACGTTGAACTGGTTCGGCGGTCTGCCGACGGTCAGGACGAACGGCTGCTTGGTCACACTGAATCCGAGCACCGGCGACAGCACCTGGTCGAAGTCGCGCCCGTTCCCCCCGCCGTCGTCGCCCCAGCCCAGCTCGGTCCTGGTGGCGGCGGTGGCGTGCACGCTCTTCAGCGCCTCGGCGAGGCTCTTCGGCGCACCGCCGGACCCGGAGTCCGACGACCCGCCGCTGGAGCACCCGGCCGCCGTCAGCGCCACCGCGACGAGCGCGACGGCGCTCCGCTTCCACCCGTTCCCCGTCATGCGAATCCCTCCCCTGGGTCCAGCCGGCGCTTGGACCCTACCCCTTCGCGCCGGGACGGCTCCCCCGGTATGTCAGATCCCGAACCGCACCGCCAGCCCGTCCAGCATCGCGTCGACCCCGATCTCGAACTCCGCCGCCGAGTCGACCGGCGCCAGCCCGTCCCGCACCAGCTTCGCCATCCGGGGATAGCGCCCGCTCCGCAGCAGCCACTGCATGCTCCCGCGAAGCAGCAACCTGACATCGCCGTCCGGACCGTAGCCCCGCCGCTCCATCATCATCCGCCGGTTCACCTCGGCGCCCGACGCGCCGCGGGCGAAGCCGTCGATCGCGCGGATGAACTGCATCTTCTGGTCACCGGTGAGCGGCAACGGATCCAGCGCCCCGATCATCCGCTCGGCGACCTCGTTCCGCGCTGGCGTCAGCAGGTTCGGCACCTGCGCCTGGGCCGCGACCAGCCAGGGATGGGCCAGCGAGGTCTCGCGGTGCCGCGTCGCGATCTCCCGGAACACCGCCCGCCAGTCGCCGAGGTCCGCGGTGAGCACCGAGGGGTCGACGACGGCGTCGATCATCAGTTCCAGCAACTCGTCCTTGCTGTCGACGTACCGGTACAGCGCCATCGTCGCGACGCCGAGGCTCTCGGCGAGCTTGCGCATCGACAGCGCCTCCAGCCCCTCGGCGTCGGCGAGCGCCACGGCGGCGGCGGCGATCTGCGGATGCGTCAGGGTCGCCCGGCCGCTGCGCGGTGCCGTCTCCAACCGTTCCCAGATGCTGCGCGGGACATCGGCTTCCTTCGCCGGGGCACCGGCGCTCTTCGTCTTGCCCATGTGTACACCATACGCGTCGCTGTGTAGAGTACGGCTGGCGCGTACGCCGTACGCATCAACCGCCGCACTCCCTGGGGGACGACCGTGACCGGCACCGCCGACCTGTCCGCACACCCGCTCCGCGTCGCCGTCATCATCGGCAGCACCCGCGACGGCCGGTTCGGCCCGAGGGTCGCCTCGTGGTTCACCGAACAGGCCGCGGACTCGCATCCCGATCTGGACCTGGACGTGATCGACCTCGCCGAGGCCGATCTGCCGCTGACCATGTCCGGCTTCGGCCGGCCGCGCCCGGCCGCCGTCGAGGACCTGGCCCCGCGCCTGGCCGGCGCCGACGCGTTCGTCGTCGTCACGCCGGAGTACAACCACAGCTTCCCCGCCGCCCTGAAGAACGCCGTCGACTGGTACAGCGCCGAGTGGCGCAACAAGCCGGTCGCCTTCGTCTCCTACGGCGGCCTGTCCGGCGGCCTCCGCGCCGTCCAGCACCTGCGCCAGGTCTTCATCGAGCTGCAGGCCGTCCCGATCCGGGACTCGGTCAGCTTCCACGAGTACTGGGGCCAGTTCGCCGAGGACGGCTCGTGGCCGCGTCCGGCCGAGGCGCGGGACCGGGCCGTGCGCTCCCTGCTCGATCAGCTGACCTGGATGGGGGCGACGCTGCGCGGCGGGCGTACCACGCTTGCCGCGAGTGCCGTGCGAGCATAGCGACAACCGTCCGCTCACTCGGCTGCGGGGCTGGGAGTCCGGAACAGATGCGAAACCAAAGCTGCACCGCCTTCGTCTACGCGATCGGCACCATGGATGGACACAGCGTGAAGATCGGGCACAGCGTGAGGGTCGAACGACGCCTCGCCGAGCTCCGGGCCGCGAGTCCGGTCGCCCTGGAGCTCCTTTGGCGCACCACCGGCGGGCGAGACCTGGAACAACACCTCCATCGGGTTTTCCGCGAGAGGCGGCGGCATGCTGAGTGGTTCGATTTCCGTGAGGCCGATGCGTGCGCCCTCATCGAGGCCGCGGCGAACGCGTTCACCGCGTCGCCCGAACCCCCGGCTGCCCGCGTTCCCCGCCTGGCGCCCGGCGTGGAAAAGCCGGTCCGACCAGGTATCGCAGGACGGCGACGAGCGGGTCCACAACAGCGCTCGGCGGAACGGCGCCGGCGTCCCTGAGTCCGGCCGAACTCCTGGCCGCCCTGATGGGCGGCTGAGATGACCGGCCCGAAATTCAGCTGCGCGAGGACGTCGACGCCCCTTACACTGCCCTGCTGCGCCGGGCGATGACCGTCGCCCCGGCCCCGGCCGAGCACCGAGACCACCCGCCGGGACCGTCCTGCCCTCCCGGGGCCAGTCTACCGGAAAACACAAAGCCCTGATTTCGCCTATTGTGCTCGCCCGGCCCCGCCGCGCGGACCCCCGTCCGGCGTGCCGAGAGAGATGGGATCGACCGCCATGCTTGTCAAACTACTGAAACACTATCTCCGGCCCTACCGCGGGTCCATCACCCTGGTGCTGGTGCTGCAGTTCGTGCAGACGCTGGCCGCGCTGTACCTGCCCACGCTGAACGCCGACATCATCGACGGCGGCGTGGTGAAGGGCGACACCGGCTACGTGCTCAAGACCGGCGGGGTGATGCTGGCCTTCTCGCTGCTGCAGATCACCTGCTCGATCGGCGCGGTCTACTTCGGGGCGCGGACCGCGACGGCGCTGGGCCGGGACCTGCGCGCCGGCATCTTCGACCGGGTCCAGGCCTTCTCCACCCGGGAGGTCGGCCGGTTCGGCGCGCCCTCGCTGCTCACCCGCACCACCAACGACGTGTTGCAGGTCCAGATGGTCGTGCTGATGACCTTCACCATGGCGGCCGCCGCCCCGGTGATGATGGTCGGCGGCGTGATCCTGGCGCTGCGCCAGGACGTGCCGCTGTCCGGGCTGCTGGTGGCCATCATCCCGACGATGGCGCTGGCGATCGGCCTGATCATCCGGCGGATGGGCCCGCTGTTCCGCATCGTGCAGGTCCGGATCGACAAGATCAACGGCGTGATGCGGGAGCAGATCACCGGCATCCGGGTGATCCGCGCGTTCGTGAAGGACGGCCACGAGCGGCGGCGCTTCGGCGTCGCCAACGACGAGCTGATGGACGTGTCGCTGCGCGTCGGCAAGCTGATGGCGCTGATGTTCCCGGTCGTGATGGGGATCGTGAACGTCGCCGGCGTCGGCGTGCTGTGGTTCGGCGGCATGCGCATCGACTCCGGCGGCATGCAGGTCGGCTCGCTGACCGCGTTCCTGTCGTACCTGATGCAGATCCTGATGTCGGTCATGATGACCACCTTCATGTTCATGATGGTCCCGCGCGCCGCGGTGTGCGCCGACCGGATCGGCGAGGTCCTGGAGACCGAGTCCAGCGTCGTGCCGCCGGCGGCACCGAAGCGGAAGGCCGGCGGCGGCACCCTGGAGCTGCGCTCCGCGGGCTTCCGCTACCCCGGCGCCGAGGAGCGCGTCCTGACCGACGTGTCGCTGACCGCGCGGCCCGGGGAGACCACCGCGATCATCGGCTCCACCGGCTCGGGCAAGACCACGCTGCTGAACCTGGTGCCGCGGCTGGCCGACGTCACCGACGGCCAGGTGCTGGTGGACGGCGTGGACGTCCGCGACCTGGCCCCCGAGGTGCTCACCAAGGCGGTGGCCATCGTGCCGCAGAAGCCGTACCTGTTCACCGGCACCATCGCCTCGAACCTGCGCTACGGCCGCCCGGACGCCACCGACGAGGACCTGTGGCAGGCCTTGGAGATCGCCCAGGCCCGGGACTTCGTGGAGCGGATGCCCGAGGGCCTGAACGCCCCGATCGCCCAGGGCGGCACCAACGTCTCCGGCGGACAGCGGCAGCGGCTGGCGATCGCCCGCGCCCTCGTGCACCGGCCGGAGATCTTCCTGTTCGACGACTCGTTCTCGGCCCTGGACTACAGCACCGACGCGCGGCTGCGCGCGGCGCTGGTGGACCAGACCCGGGACGCGACGGTCGTCATCGTGGCGCAGCGCGTGTCCACGATCCGCAACGCGGACCGGATCATCGTCCTGGACCAGGGCGTGGTGGTCGGGTCCGGGACGCACAGCGAACTGATGGACACCAACGAGACCTACCGGGAGATCGTGCTCTCGCAGCTGACGGAAGAGGAGGCGGCGGCGTGAGCGACGACATCGGCGAGACCGAGCTGAACGGCGCACCGGTCCAGCACAACGGTGCCGAGGGGACGGCGTTCGCCCCCGACGGCGCGGCGATCACCCGGAACGGCGCCACGTCGGCGCCCACCGCGCCCACCGTGTCCGTCGCGCCCACTGCGCCCACCGCGCCCACCGCGGAGGCGGGCGCGAACGGTACCGCGAGGGGCGCGTCGGACACCGAGCGCCTGGAGACCGAGAAGGAGGGCGACGCGCCCCGCCCCCAGCAGGGCGGCGCCCTGCGAGGGCCGGCGGCCTTCATGTCCGGGCCGGCGGCCAAGTCCAAGGACTTCAAGGGCTCCGGACGCCGTCTGCTGGGCTACCTGCGCCCCGAGCGCCCGCTGCTCATCGCCTCGATGGTGCTCGCGGCCCTCGGCGTCGGGATGACGGTCTGGGGCCCCAAGCTGCTCGGCAAGGCCACCGACCTGATCTTCGCCGGCGTGATCGGCCGCTCGGTCAAGCCCCTGCCGAACGGCACGTACCCGACCAAGCAGCAGGCGGTCGAGCACCTGCGGGCCACCGGCCAGGGCCGGATGGCGGACCTCGTGAACTCCGTCGACTTCACACCGGGCCGGGGGATCGACTTCACCGCGGTCGGCCACGTCCTGCTGATCCTGCTGGGCATCTACGTCCTGGTGTTCCTGTGCATGATGCTCCAGTCCCGGCTGGTCATCGTGGTGGTGAACCGCGCGATGGCGCGGTTGCGCACCGACATCGAGGACAAGCTGACCCGGCTGCCGCTGTCGTACTTCGACAAGCAGCCGCGCGGCGAGGTGCTCTCCCGGGCCACCAACGACGTCGACAACCTGGCGCAGTCGCTGCAGCAGTCGCTGGCCCAGGTGGTCATGCAGATCTTCACGCTGATCGGCGTGACGGTCTTCATGTTCTGGACCTCGTGGCTGCTGGCGCTGATCGCGGTGGCCACGGTGCCGCTGTCGGTGTTCGTGGCCGGCCGGATCGGCAAGAAGTCCAAGCCGCAGTTCGTGAAGCAGTGGGCGGCCACCGGGCGGCTGAACGCGCACATCGAGGAGATGTACACCGGCCACCAGCTGGTGAAGGCGTTCGGCCGGCAGGACGAGGCGGCGGCCGAGTTCAAGACCCAGAACGACGCGCTGAACGACGCCAGCTTCCGCGCCCAGTTCATCAGCGGCCTGATCCAGCCGGCGATGATGTTCCTGGGCAACGTCACCTACGTGCTGGTGGCCGTGGTCGGCGGCCTGCGGGTCTCGGCCGGCGCGCTGTCGCTGGGCAGCGTTCAGGCCTCGATCCAGTACACCCGCCAGTTCACGATGCCGCTGTCCCAGGTGGCCGCCATGGCGAACCTGATGCAGTCCGGCGTGGCCTCGGCCGAGCGGATCTTCCAGATCCTGGACGCCGAGGAGATGACGCCGGAGCCGGCGCGGCCGGTGGAGCTGGAGCACGTGCGCGGCCGCGTGGAGTTCCGGGACGTGGACTTCGGCTACTCCCCGGAGCGGCCGCTGATCGAGGACCTGTCCCTGACCGTGCAGCCCGGGCAGACGGTGGCCATCGTCGGCCCGACCGGCGCCGGCAAGACCACCCTCGTCAACCTCCTGATGCGGTTCTACGAGGTCGACTCCGGCGCGATCCTGCTGGACGGCGTCGACACCGCCACCATGTCCCGCGAGTACCTGCGGTCCCAGACCGGCATGGTGCTGCAGGACGCGTGGCTGTTCGGCGGCACGATCGCCGAGAACATCGCCTACGGCACCGCCGGCGCCACCCACGAGGAGATCCGCGCGGCGGCCGCGGCCACCCACGTGGACCACTTCGTGCGCACGCTGCCGGACGGCTACGACACGGTGGTCGACGAGGAGGGCTCGAACCTCTCGGCCGGCGAGAAGCAGCTGATGACGATCGCCCGCGCCTTCCTGGCCCAGCCGGCGATCCTGATCCTGGACGAGGCCACCTCCTCGGTGGACACCCGCACCGAGGTGCTCATCCAGCGGGCGATGAACAAACTGCGCGAGGGCCGGACGTCGTTCGTCATCGCGCACCGGCTGTCCACCATCCGGGACGCCGACCTGATCCTGGTCATGGAGAACGGCCGGATCGTGGAGCAGGGGACGCACACGGCGCTGCTGGAAGCCGACGGCGCGTACTCCCGGCTCTACGCCGCCCAGTTCGCCCAGGCGCTGGCCGAGGTGGACTGACCCGGCGAAGCACCGCGTCCCAGGATCCTGACAGCGGGCCGGCCGCTCCCCCACCCAGGGGACCGACCGGCCCGCATCGCGTTCGGGACGGATCCAGACGTTTCGGTTAACCTTTCGAAGATGGCGTATGAACTCGCGGCGAACCGCTTCCTGAGGTCCCTGAACGCGACCCTCGCCCCGGGTCTGGTCCGCGGTTTCTACGTCGTCGGCTCGGCCGCGCTGGGGAGCTGGCGCCCGGGCCGCAGCGACCTGGACGTGCTCGTGCTGCTGGAGCGCGCCCTGACCGCATCAGAGCTCGCAGCCGTCAGCGCGATGCACGCCGAACTGGAAGCCAGCCGCGGCGCCGGCCCGCACTCCGACGGACACTACGTCACCCCCGACACGCTCGGTGTCCGGAGCGAGGCCGGGGTGCCGACGGTCGTCGACGGCGTCCTCGATCCGGAGCCGCACCGCACGGATCCGGTGCTGTGGGCCCTGCTGGACCGCAACGGCATCACCCTGCGGGGGCCGAAGGCGTCGGAACTCGGCGCCGCCCCCGATCCGGCGTGGCTGCGGGAGTGGAACCACCGGAACCTCGAGTCGTACTGGAGGTCGCAGCTCACGCACCGCAGCAGGCTGGCCACCCGGGACCCGAAGTCGGCGATCGACCCGTACCTGCTGGCCTGGGACGTGACCGGCCCGGGACGGCTCCACGCGACGATCGCGACCGGCCAGATCATCTCCAAGGAGGCGGCGGCCGACTACACGGCCGACTTGTTCCCGCACTACGCGGACCTGTGCGCGCGGGCGATGGCGTACCGGCTCGGCAATCAGACCGTCACACACACCGCTTCCGAGGCGCTGCGGGCTTTGGACCTGGTGGAAGCGGTGTGCGACTCGGCGCGCAAGTTGCCCTGAACTTGGTGTGTCGCAGCTGCCGAACGTCAAGCACGAGAGGCCGGAGGTCTGCGCGATCGGCGGCCAGGCGAAGGTCGGGCGGGGCTACGGCGCACAGCGCACAGCGCATGACAAGCAGCAAGCGATGAGCGACTGGCGACTGGCGACTGGCGACTGGCGACTGGCGACTGGCAGTGCGCCAGGGATCTTGCAGGTCCACCGCCCGTCGCGGCATTTCCGCGACACACCGAACCGTCACGCGTAACCCGTGACTTCTCCGCTACTTGCGAGTAGCTTTACCGACCGGTAACCCGCCGGGTGTGACCCCCACCACACCCCGCATCCCCCACTTACCGGTCTGAAGGAGTCAGCATGCGTCCCTACCGTTCTCGCGGGTGGATTCCAGCGGAGTCCGCACGCCGCTCGTTTCCCAGGGGCCCGAGCCGTATCACCCGCGCCCTGATCGCTCTGCTCCTGGCCGCGCCGTTCGCCGCTCTGGCGACCCCGGCACGCGCCACCACGTCCTCCGGAATCAACGACTTCTCCTGCAAGCCCAGCACCGCCCATCCGCGCCCGGTGGTGCTGGTGCACGGAACGTTCGGTAACGCCTGGGACAACTGGCTCGTCGGGGCGCCGTACATCGCCTCGCGCGGCTTCTGCGTGTTCGAACTCGACTACGGGCAGGAGCCCGGCGTCCCCCTGTTCCACGGCATCGCCCCCGTCGCGCAGTCCGCGCAGCAGCTGAAGGACTACGTCGACCAGGTGCTGTCCGCCACCGGCGCCACGCAGGTCGACATCGTCGGGCACAGCCAGGGCGGGATGATGCCCCGGTACTACCTCAAGTTCCTCGGCGGAGCGGCGAAGGTGCACACCCTGGTCGGGCTGGCGCCGTCCAACCACGGCACCACGCTGGACGGCATCGAGACCTTGGCCGCGAAGTACTTCCCCGGCGCGGTCGACCTGGTCGGCACGGCCTGCCCGGCATGCACCGACCAGGTGATCGGCTCGCCGCTGATGCAGAGCCTGAACGCCGGCGGCGACACGGTCCCCGGCGTGCACTACACGGTCATCGCCACGCGGTATGACGAGGTCGTGACCCCGTACCAGTCGCAGTTCCTGAGCGGATCCGACGTGCACAACGTCGTGCTGCAGGACCTGTGCGCCGCCGATCTCTCGGAGCACGTGGCGATCGGAACCACCGACAAGATCGCCCTGCACGAGGCGGTCAACGCCCTGGACCCGGCGCACGCCACCACCACCGACTGCTGGGCCGCGCTCTCGTAGCACGGGGCCCGGCGTGCGGCGGCCCGCCGTGCGGTGTCGCGGTTCTCGTTGACGCGACACCGCCGGCGGGCTTTTCGCGGTGGCGTAGCTGGTGCGCGGGGGCTCGCAGTTTGGTGGTGCGGATGCGTTGGCGGGTGCGTTGGCGGGTGCGTGTCCGGGCGCGTGTCCGGGCGCGGGTCGGGGTCCGGGTGCGTGTCCGGGTGCGTTGGCGGGTGCGTGTCCGGGTGCGTTGGCGGGTGGCGGCAGCGTGTAAGGGCTGCGGAAGATCAAAGGCGGGCCTCCCGGCAGGGCCTCAGTTCCCTCGGGGA
>NZ_BAAAQM010000024.1:0-136074 GCF_039531675.1 Catenulispora subtropica | reverse complement strand
AAAGGATCATCCAACTCCTTGGCTCACAGAACGACATGGCTACGATCCGACTTGAGCGTTGTCAGTATCCCGACGCCCCGAGCCCTTGCACCCATGGCGAGACCCTCCGTGGTTTCCGGTCGATGCCGCCGGAGTATACGGGTCCTGATGGCCTCGGGATGCCGCGACCGACTGAACAATGCCCCGTCGGTCGCGGCGATGCGGCATGTCGCTCAGTGCCACCGGAACACGAAGTCGAAGTCCCGGGCGCCGCGCCCGCTCAGCTTGTGCTCCGAGGTGAGCCGGCCGGCCTCGATGTGCCTCGCGACCTCGGATCCGGACAGCTCCAGACCGGTCGCGATGACCGTCGTGAGCCGGAGCGGGACGCGCTGTGCGAACCGGACCGAGACCTCGAGGATGTCGGCCTTCGGCAGTTCGACGGGATCCATCTCCAGCGTCCACGCGCCGGTCCAGTCGAGGGTGATGCCGTTGCGGTGCGCGACCGAAGAGTCTGCCAGCAGCCGCGCGGCGAGCACGGGAGCGTTGTCGTGGAAGCCGCTGAGCATGGCCGGGTCGATCGAGCGGACGTGCACCCGCTCCAGCACCGTCAGCTTGACCGTCTCGCCGCACTGCGCGCACAGCGCCAGCAGCCAGACGTCGAGCATCTTGTGGTTGGCGTTGACCCGGAACTTCCCTTGCGTCCGGAACTCGGTCGAGGGGCAGGTCCGGCATCGGCGCCGGATGGTCGGGAAATCGTGCGGGCGGACGAGCCACTGGGTCGCCGCGCGCACGGTGAAGGTGTTTTCGTGCACCAGGAAAGGCCGATCTGCTGTGAGATCTCATAGCGACATCGGCGCAGCGCGACAAGGCGCGGCGCCGGATCGAACAGCGGATGCCTGATAAGAGGGCAGCCGGACGTCGATGACCTGCCGAGGGCACACCCGCACAGACCCGCGGCGCAAGGCGCTGCAGGGTCAGCCCGTCAAGGGGCGCGGCGTGCGTTCTCGGCGCGATGAACGTCTTAGCTGCTGTACAACGGCCCGTCCTTGACGAAGGGACGAGATCCGCCCGACAGGCGGATCTCGGATGTCGCCGCGACGGTACTACCGACGGCCTGCCGTGGCCAGCGATTATTCGCGTCAGGGATGCAGAACGATCTCGCCCTGGGTATCGACCAGGTCCCACAGGCCGGCGGGCGTCGTCGCGTCGCCGACGGCGGTGGCTGTCTTGAGAGTCACGTTCTTCTCGCCGCCGATGATGATCTCTGTAGTGATCGGCTTCGTCCGAGCGGCGAGATAGCGCTCGGTGGGGTGTGGCAGAGCATTCCGGTCCGTGAAGAGCAGAGGGGCGTTCCAACGGGCGGCGAGAGCGCTGCCTGCCAGAGCGTCCGGCCAGTCGTGAGCGGAGGTGATCACGACTGACGTCGCCTGAGGGAAGAAGGCGGTGGCGACCGCGACAGCTGTGGCCGACACGTGGTGGTCCGGGTCGGTGACGGTGGCGAAGTCGCCGGCCGGTTTCCACGAGCGCTGCGAAGAGGTCAACGCGGTGGATGCTTCCGCGCCGATGGCGTAGAGCTTGGTGGTGCGAGGGTTGAGGGTCGCGAGGTATGCGGCAGTCGCCGGGGGCATCGTGGCGGCATCGGTGAGGACGACGGCGGCTCCGTGGCGGGCCGGTGGCTGCTGATCGCCGGGCTGAGCGTCGGGCTGATCGCCGGGCCCGTCGGGCTGAGCGTCGGCCAGCTCAGCTTTGGTGGTGGCGGCGCCGAGGGCTCCGGCCGCCGCGCTCGCGGCCAGGGCGCTGCGGAAATCGGTGCCCGGCACGACGAGGATGCTCGACGGCGGCCGGCCCGGGGATACCGTCCGGGCGATCTGGACCGCGGTCTCGTAGCGGTCGCGGCCCGCGATGCGGACGGGGACGAAGCCTTCGGCGCGGACGGCGTCCTCGACCTGCGGGGACAGGGCGCGCGGACCGCCGAGGAGGAAGACCGTGGAACCCGGGGCCAGGACCCGGTGGAGTTCGGCGGCGGCCGGCCGCCCCAGGCGGCTGGAGGGCGTGAGGAGCAGCGGTCCGTTGAACTGGGCGGCGAGGGCGGCGCCCCCGAGGGCGTCGGCGTAGGCGTCGTTGCGGGAAAGGACGGCTGATTCCGCTTGGTCGTGGCCGGCGTTCATACATCGTGCGCAGTCGAAGGCACGGCGCGAGACGGCGACCGCGGTCTCGTCGCGATCCCAGCCCGCGAGGCGTTCGACGGTGCCGCGGTCGGCGGTGCCGACGTCGATCCAGTCGCTGTCCACGGACAGGGTCACGCCGCCCCAGGTCTCCTGGTGGTCGCCAGCCGTCTGGTGCGCCCGCTGGTGGTTGCGCCACTGCGTGGGCTCCACGCTCGGATCGTCGACGCTGTCGTTCCCGTTCCAGTCGGCGATGTCCACGACGTCCGGGGAGTCGGGGCCGTAGGCGCGGGACTGATCGCGGATGCCGGAATCAGCGCTCGAGTACCAGCCGGAACGGTAGCCGAGGCGGTGCAGCTCGGCGGTCCAGCCGCGGGAGTAGGCCAGGACCCGGGCGCGGTAGGTGCCCGGATAGCCTTCCATGTCGTTGTACAGCACGGCGCCCGGCGCGAATCCGAGGTCTGATGCGATGCGGACCGCGTCGTCGGCTTCGGCGACGGCGCGGGCGTAGGCGGTGTCGGTGGTGAGGGCGTCGAAGTCGCTGAGGTGCGGAACTGCGTCGGGGGCCAGATCTGGCTTGGATTTCCGCTGGAGCTCGACGCCGGGCTTGCCGCCGGGCTCGCCGCCGGGCTTGGGCGGTTTGGGGCCGGGCGGGTTCTTGGCGCTCGGTTTCGCCGCCGCGGCGGGATACCAAGCCTGGCTGCCGACGTAGATCGGCAGGAACCGCCAGCCCTTGGCGGCCTGACGACGGACCCAGGCCGGCGTGAGGTTGGCGGAGTTCGCAGCGCGGCACCCGGTCGCGTAGCGCGGACCGCCGAGGTAGACGCCGATCGCGCGATATGGCGACTGCAACCAGGCATCCATCTCGGCGTCGCCCGGCGCCCAACACGGATCGAACCCGGGCCCCGCGTAAGCCGTCGACACGTTCACCGGCTCGGGCCGCACCACACCGGAGGCCTGCACCGCGGTACCGGCCAAGAGCGCGGCCGCCGAACAACACACCAACCACCGCAAGGCCCGCGAGCCAGCCACGCTTGCCATACCACCGTCCGTGTCCTCATCCCGATCAGGCCAGTCGGCACAGTAGCCAACAAGGTGCGGTTTCGGACCGTTTGATGGTCTTTCGGAGTGACGGGCGCCGGAACTAGCAAAATGGCGTGGCGGCGGTTGGCGACCCGGCCTACGTCGCCCGGCCGGCGTACCAGTGTTCGAGGTCGGTCGGCTGGACGTTCAGTGCGGCGGCCAACCGTTCCCGGGGCACCGGCTCCGGCGCGGACACCGCCATGTTCAGCACCGCCTGCAGCGTGGCGTTGACCACGCTCCGGGCCTTCACCAGCGACTCCAGCGCGGTCTCGTAGCCGCCCTGGTCCACGGTCCGCAGGATCATCGGGAGCCCGACGTTGACCAGACCGGTGATCCGGCCGCGCAGGTCGGGGTCGAGTTCGCCGGGCAGCGACACACGCCCGTCGGCCTGCACCTCGGCCAGTGCCGCTCCGTCCTTGTCACGGATCACGGCCCGCACTTTGCGGTAGGCGTCGTGGCGCAGCGCCGAGGAGGCCTCCTCGCCGAAGGGCGCGGCGGCGGTGTGCTCGGCGAAGTCCTGCAGGCGCGAGACCAGGGCCAGCGCGTAGTCCTTCAAGGCTTCGCGATCGTTGAGGGGTTTCGGGGTCACGGCGTCCACCGCGGCGGTGGACCACAGGGTCGCCCCGGCGGCGGCTTGCCGCGTGTCCGGGTGCGCGATGCGAAGGTCGTACTCAACCCGCTCCGGGTGGAACCGTCGAGCCATGCTTCCAGCGTCGCCGAAAGGGGTGAAGCCCGGGTGAGCGCGCGGCGAAGGCCGCATGAGCTGGAGGGTGGAAAACAGCTCCTGAGCTGGGGTTCTCGACCTCGGCGGTACCGGTGCGTCAAGGCCCTGCGGACAAACCCGGTCGGCTCCGCGCCGGGCCGTCCGGAACCGTCCAGGGGTTGGGGCGGCCGGGCGCGGGAGCCGGACGGCCGTGGGCGGCGAGCGCGATTTGAGGCGGTTGAGCTGAGCGGCGGCTGTGAGGTCGGCCACGATCGGCCGCGACCGGTCACAAACGGCCGATCGGAACCGTCTCCTGGGCGTGAGCACGATGCAACGACTCCGGCAGCGGGTGTTCCCCGACCACTGGACCGTATGGCTGGGCCAGATCGTCGTCTACGCCTTCGTCCTTACCATGCTCAGCGGGTTCTACCTGGTGTGGTACTACGAGCCCTCGATGGAGCGCACAACCTATCAGGGCCCCTACATCGCCCTGGCCGGCACGGACATGTCCCGCGCCTACGCCTCGATGCTGAACTTGTCCTTTTCCGTGCGGGCGGGCCTGCTGGTCCGCCAGATCCATCACTGGGCTTCGCTGGTGATGATCGCGGCACTGCTCCTGCACATGCTGCGGATCTTCTTCACCGGCGCGTTCCGGGCCCCGCGGACGACCAACTGGCTGATCCTGTCCGGGATCCTGGCCGCGGCCATGGCGGCCGGGTTCACCGGAGCGGTGTTGCCGGACGACCTGCTGTCCGGCACCAGCCTGGCCATCATGGACGGCACGCTGAAAGCGATCCCGTTCGTCGGCCCGAACCTGTCGTCGCTGGTGTTCGACGGCGGCTATCCGGGCGACCCGCTGCGGCTGTTCTACCCGCTGCACGTCATCCTGCTGCCGCTGGCGCTGGCCGGTCTGCTCGCCCTGCACGGGTTCTTCGCGCTGCGCAACCGGCCCGCGCAGTTCGCCGGACCCGGACGGAGCGAGGACAACGTGGTCGGACTGCCGTTCAAGGTCATCGCGGTCAAGAGCGTGGGCCTGTGCTTCCTGGTCGCCGGCCTGGTCACGGTGGTCGCCGGGACGGTGCAGATCAATCCGGTGTGGAAGTACGGGCCCTTCAACCCGGGTGACGCGAGCGCCGGTGCCGCACCCTTGTGGTACCTGGGGTTCCTCGACGGCGGGCTGCGGCTGATTCCGCCGGGATGGGAGTTCGTGTGGCTGGGCCGCACGTGGACGCTGGCGGTGTTGGTCCCGGTCGGGATCGTCACTCTGTTCCTGACGGTGTTCGCGCTCTATCCGTTCCTGGAACGCTGGCTCACCGGCGATCGTCGCGACCACCACATCCTGGAGCGGCCGCGGAACAATCCGGCGCGCACCGCGATCGGGGTGGCCGGTATGACGTTCTACGGCGTGCTGTGGGCGGCGGCTTCGGCGGACACCATGGCGACGCACTTCCATTTGTCGGTGGAGTCCGTGCTGCACGTCTTCCAGGTCCTGGCTGTGCTCGGGCCGGTCGCGGCGTTCGACGTCACGCGACGGATCTGCCTGGGGTTGCAGCGCCGGGACCGGGAGATCGTGTTGCACGGCGTGGAGTCCGGGGTGATCGTGGCGACGGAGGACGGCGGCTTCGCCGAGGTTCACCGAACCGGGGATCCGGGACGGCAGTGGGTGCGGGCGAACTACGAGGAGCACGCGCCGCTGGAGTCTGCGCGCGGCCCGAAGGCGGCGTTGTCCCGGGCGTTGTACGGGAATCACGTGGATCCGCTCGTGCCGATCGGTGGACCGGCCGAGGACGGACCGGCCGAGGACGGTCAACGAGTCAGCGTCAGCGGCGGGGAGCCGAGCAGTCCCTCGGTGTGATCCGCGACCGGGCCGTCGGCGTCGAAGACCATCGGGATCGGCATCAAAGCAATGAGTTGATACTCGGCCGGGTGCGAATAGATGGCGGCCCAGTCGACGCCGGAGCAGGCGGTCCAGCGCGAGGGGGCGATCTGCTCGGTGTGGGGGCGGCCGGCGTCGACCGGCCAGGAGCGGGCTTCGGCGGAGTCGCCGTAGTGCCGGCCGGGCTGAGGGGTGAAGTCGTCCGGCCAGGCGGCACCGCCGATCCGGTCGACGACCGTTCCCTCGTGGAGGACCACGACCTGGATGTCGAGGTGGCGCGGGGAGCCGGAGACGGTGAGGGCGCGGTCCGCCGTGACCGCGACGTCGACGGTCGGCGCCGTGGCCGGGGCTTGCGGGTGCTCGGCGGTCACGACCACGTGGACGCCGCCCGGGGCCTGGGCCGCGTACTGGGCGGTGAGCCGCTGTCCGCACACGACGCCGGGGCGGTCCGGCTGCAGTTGCGTCGACGGGCTCTGGGAAGCCGGCGCGGAACCGGAAGCGGTGCGACCGCTCGGCACGGTACGCGGGCTCGTGGGGATGCCCGGACTGGGCGTTGTCACCGCCGCCTTCGAGTGCCCGGCCGGCACCGCGACCGCGGCGGCCACCGCGGCCACCATCGCGACCGCCGTCGTCGTGCCCCCGACTTGCAGCGCCGCCCGACGCCGCCGCCGGCCGCGGACGAACTCGGTCGCGGCCTCGACGTCGGGGCCGCGGCCGAGGGTCCGGCTCTGCTCGGCCGCCTCGTCCACCAGCGCACGGAGGATGTCAGGGGCGTGCTCGTCCCAGTCGTCGTCCACCGTTCTCACCACCCTCCCCGGACGTTCTCAGAAGCACCGCCAGCCGCCGGGCGGCGTCCGCCAAGTGCCGTTTGACTGTTCCCTCGGCCAAGCCGAGGCGGGCGGCGATCTCCGGCACGGTCAGGTCGTCGTAGTACCGCAGCACCGCGCACACCCGCTGTTGCGGCGACAGCGTCGCCAACGACGCGCGGGTGTCCAGCCGGTCGGCGGTGGTCTCGGCCATCCGGCCGCCGTCGTGCACCGGAACGGCGAACCGGTGCCGGACCCGCAGCCAGCGCTGACGACGGCGCCCGGCGTCGATCACCAGGTTCGCCATGGTCTTGCACAGATACGCCTCCAGCGACTCCGGGGCCGCCTTGTATCCGCGTCCTGCGAAGATCCGGGCCAGCGCCTCCTGGAGCAGGTCGTCGGCCTCGTCCTCGCTCCCGCTCAGCAGCACGGCGTAGCGCCGCAGCGCGAGTCCCCGCACCTGGAGCAGGTCGACCAGCGCGTCCGCCCAGTCAGTCACAGGCCTCCGTCCTTCTCACACCTCCCAAGACGAACCGGGCCCCCGAATCGTTGGGGGCCCGGCCGAAGTCGCTGACGGTCAGACCAGATGGACGTGGAAGGTGTTGTAGATGTCGAGGGCCTCGGTCCAGAAGATCTCGTCCGAGTGGCCGTCGACCGACGCGCTCACGATGCCCCGGACCTCGCGGACGGTGGCACCGCTATAGGGGATGGCGAACACCAGGCCGCCGCTGTCGCCGGGGCGGACCGCGGTGCTGTTGGCCCGGCGGCCGATGACGCCGCGCACCGCGAAGGTGTTGCCGTAGCGCTCGCCGCGGACCATGAAGTTCTGGACGTCCTGGTTGACGACCTGGATGCCGCAGATGACGCCGGAGGTGTAGCCGTCCTGGCAGACCGAGTCGCCGTTGTAGGAGTACTTGGTGCCGGACAACGGCCGCGGGTCGTAGGCGGACGGCGAACCGTCGAACTCGTAGGCGCCGGAGGCGGAGACCGGGTACTTCGCCGCGTCCCAGTTCTCGTGGTACTCGGAGACGGTGCCCTCCTTGGCGCCGCCGCCGTTGTAGATCACGGCGCCGGTGTGGGCGCAGTGCGAAGCGGTGATGATGGCGTATCCGCCACCGCTGTTGTTGGCGACGGGGATTCCGGTGGTGCAGTCCCAGCCGCCGGAGGTGATGAGGCCGCCGGCGTAGTAGGGCGAGGTGTCGGCGTAGCGGGTCTGGCCCGTCATGCCAGAGCCCTGGGATACGACGACCGGAACACCCGCGATGCTGGCCGGGTCGCTGCCGGCCGCGCCCGCAGCGAGCGCAGTGGTCTGCTTCGCGGCGGCCGGGTCGTCGACTCCGACTTCGAGGCCGGAGCCGTCGACCGCGACCGCGACGCTGACCAGTTGGTAGGGCAGGTGCCCGGCCTGCGCGGCGAGCCGGTCGCGGG
Source organism: Catenulispora subtropica (assembly GCF_039531675.1). Classification (NCBI taxonomy): domain Bacteria; kingdom Bacillati; phylum Actinomycetota; class Actinomycetes; order Catenulisporales; family Catenulisporaceae; genus Catenulispora; species Catenulispora subtropica. The sequence goes on along the minus strand of NZ_BAAAQM010000024.1, from coordinate 128,034 downwards.
CGGCGTGCAACTGGGCCTTGGAGTAGGCCGCGGGCTTGATCCGGATGAGGGTGGTGTCGATCTCCGGGTGGTCCTGCTTGGCCTGGGCGACGAGCGCGGCACCGCCGGCCGGCGAAGTGGCGTAGAGGGTGACGGTGTCCGCGACGGGGTCCATCACCACGTCGCCGTAGGCGGCTGCGAGAGAGCCGCGGCCGAGGTCGTCGAGCGCGCCGGCGACGGCGCGCAAGGGCTGGAGGACGGAGGCCTGCTGGTCGAACGGCTGGGCCGCGAACTGGTCGAAGGTGGCGGGTTTGGGGGAACTCCACGAGGTGTCCCCGCTGGCCGCGGCCGCCGGAATCAGGCCCAACGCCGCCGACAACGCGACCGTCCCGATAGCCATGGCTCGATATCGCATGTGCCCTCCCCTGGATACAAGCTGCCCGTCGGAGCCTTTTTACACGAGGCCGATGGGAAACATAAGAGGTCTGACAAGGCCGGGGCGCGAAGAGGGTTCCGGAACCTTGCAGCAAATACCTGCCGGACATGGGTGTGGTGACCGCCGGCGAGGCCATGGAGAAGTAAGCGGGTCGGCTAGGAGACGAAGCGCGCCAACTCCGACCGCGAACTCACGCCGAGCTTCGGGAAGGCGTTGTAGAGGTGATAACCGACGGTCCTCGGGCTCAGGAACAGCTGCGAGGCGATCTCCGCGTTGGAAGCACCGCCGGCCGCGAGCCGGACCACCTGCGACTCCTGCGCGGTCAGCTTGTCGAGTTCGTCGATCGGCCGATCGGCGGTCACCGCCCGGCGGACCGCGCCGATGGCGGTGAGCTCGGCGGTCGCGCGCTCCAGCCAGGGGACGGCGCCGAGCCGCTGGAAGATCTCGGCGGCGGCGCGCAAGCGGTCGGCGGCCTCGCCGCGGCGGCGGATCCGGCGCAGCCATTCGCCGTACAGCAGCAGCGTGCGGGCGTGCTCGAACGGCCGGGTGGCCTGTTCGTGATGACCGAGCGCGGCCTGGAACCGCGCCTCCGCCACCTGATCGGTGTTCCGGTCGGGATCCAGGGCGGGATCGAGGATCGCGTGGCAGCGTTCGACGACGCCCAGAGCCCAGGCCCGGCCCGTGCCGCGGGCCCAGTCCTCGAAACGGGGCAGGACGGCGGCCGCACGATCCGGCTCGCCGAGGCGGACACGGGCCTCGACCAGGCTCGGCACCGCGAAGCGCACGATCACGGTGTGCCCGGCCGGTCCGGCCAGCAGGGCGGTCAGCCGGTCGGCGGCGGCCCGGTGGTCGCCCCGGCCGAGGGCCAGCAGGCCGAGCGCGTAGCCGCCCCAGGAAGCGCCTGGAGCCAGGACTCCGTCGATGCCGCTGCGTGCCAGCTCCTCACAGCGTTCTGCGTCGCCCTGGACCGCCACCGTCAGCGACAGGACGCCCTGGACGTGACGCGCCCGGCGGGTGTGGCCGATCGCGTCGGCGATGTGCAGGGCCTCGGCCGCCGCAGCCTCGGCCTCCGGGAACCCGCCGAGGAAGAAGTGCGCCTGGGTCTTCAGCTGAAGGGCGTGGGTCAGCTCGCTGATACGACCCTGACGGCGGCAGACGGCGGCGAGGTCCTCGCTCGCGGCGAGCGCCTCGGGATCGCTTCCCGTCCGCAGCGCGGCGAACACCGCGTAGGTCGCCGCCATGGTGTCGGCCGACGTGGCGGAGCCGAGGTCGGCCATCGCGGCCTGGAACAGGCCGGGATCGGCGGTGCCGCCGTCGGCCAGGAGCTGCTCGGTGGCGCGGATGACCGAGGAGATCCGGCCGAGCGGGGCGGTGCTGTGCTGTTCGGCGACCTCGGCGAGGCGGCCGCAACGGCGCAGGACGTCGCCGTCGCCCGCGAACCAGGCGTACCCGGCCGCCGCGCCGAGCAGGGCGAGGGCCCGGTCCGGGGCGGCGGGCACGATCGGGGCGACGGCGTCGACCAGCAGGCGGCCGGCGAGGGCGGGGTCGCCGTGCTCGAACTCGACGGCCGCCCGCACGGCGGCGAGGCGGGCGGCGGTGCCCGGGTCGGTGGTGATGGCAGCAATAGTGCCCGGGTCGGCAGTGGCGGTGGCGGTGGCGGCCGGGCCCGGGTCGGGCGTCGCGGTGCCCGGGTCGTCGGTGGCGGTGGCAGTGGCGGTGGCGGCCGGGCCCGGGTCGGCCGTCGCGGTGCCCGGGTCGGCCGCGGCGGTAACAGGGTCGCCGAGAAGTCGCAGGGCCCGGTCGACGAGTTCCCCTGAGCGGGCGAGCTGGCCGGCGGCGGAGGCGGCTTCGGCGGCGAGGGTGAGCCGGCGGGCCCGGACCGCGCGTTCCTGGCTGAGCTGGCCGGCTCGTTCGAAGACCGGGGCGGCGACTTCGGGGGCTCCGCGGCGCAGGGCGCGGGCGGCGGCCTGCTCCACGAGGTCGCCGAGGTCCTCGTCGACACCGGTGGTGGCGGCGGCGAGCTGGTGGGCGCGGCGGTCCGCGGCGGCGTCGCGTTCTTCGACGGCGCCGTGTTCCAAAGCGGCGGCCAGTGCGCGGTGCGCGGCCTGGCGGGCGCTGAGGGTGGCACCGCGGTAGGCGGCGGCCTTGACCAGGGGGTGGCGGAAGCTGACCGCGCCGGCGGCGACCCGGACCAGGCCGGCGTCCTCGGCCGGGGCGAGGTCGGGGAGGCCGGCGTCGAGGTGGGCGGCGGCGCGGGCGACGAGGTCGACGTCGCCGGTGCCTTCGGCGGCGGCGAGCGTCAGCAGGGTGCGGGTACGTTCGGGCAGTATCTCGATGCGTTCGCGATAGGCGCTTTCGATGCGTCCGACGGCCGACGAGGCTTCGGTGTAGAGGGTGAGCGGTGCGACCTTGCCGGCCAGCTGCTCGGGTCCGAGCATCGCGGACAGCTCGATGAGCGCCAGCGGGTTGCCTTCGGCTTCGGCGATGATTCGGTCCCGCACGGCCGGGGCGATCTCGCCGCGGTGCTCGGCCAGCACGGCCGCCGCCTGGTCGGCGTCGAGAGCTTCCAGGACCAGCTCCGGCAGTCCGGTGAGCGGGCTGACCGGGCTGACCGGGCTGTGTTCGAAGCGGCGTCTCTCGTCGCCGGTGCGCACGCCGAGCACCACGGCGATGCGTTCGGCCTGCAGGCGCCGCAGCGCGAACAGCAGGGCGGAGGCGGAGGCCTGGTCGAGCCACTGCGCGTCGTCGACGAGGCAGAGCAGCGGTTCTTCCTCGCTGAGGTCCGCCAGCAGGGTCAGCAGGGCCAGGCCGACGAGGAACCGGTCGTGGCCGTCGGAGGAGCCGTGGCCGAGAGCCGTGCGCAGAGCGTCGGCCTGAGGAGCGGGCAGGTCGGCGATCCGTTTGCGCACCGGGTGCAGCAGTGCGTGCAGGGCGGCGAACGGCAGGTCGGTCTCGGCCTCGGTGCCGGCGATGCGCAGCATCGGGCGCGGGGCGTGGAGACGGGCGGCGTGGTCGAGCAGCGCGGTCTTGCCGATGCCGGCCTCGCCGCTGATGACGAGCGCCTGGCCCCGCCCGGCCGCGGCGGCGTCCAGGAGCGCCGCCAGCCGGACCAGCTCATGACCGCGTCCGCTGAGCATGTCCTCGAACATACCGAGGCCGGTTTGCCGGTGCGGAACCGGCCCTGGGCCGGCAGGGTCCCCCGTCGATCCAGGTATGCGTGACTGATCCGGCGGGACCGCGGCCGTCCGTAGCGTCGCCCCCATGATTGTTGAACCGATTGGCACCGTGGTCGGCGGCCGGAGCGAGCCGTACGACGACGACTGGACCGTGGAGCGGGCCACCATCCGGCTCGACGCGGACCGGTTCGGCGCCGAGGCGTTGGCCGGGCTGGCCGAGTTCTCGCATCTCGAGGTGGTCTTCGCCTTCCACCTCGTGGACGAGGCGAAGGTGCAGACCGGTGCCCGGCACCCGCGCGGCAACCCGGACTGGCCGCTGGTCGGGATCTTCGCGCAGCGCGGCAAGAACCGCCCGAACCGGCTCGGCGTCTCGCGCTGCCGGCTGCTGGCCGTGGACGGCCTGGACGTGCGGGTGAGCGGGCTGGACGCGATCGACGGCACGCCGGTGCTGGACGTCAAGCCGTACATGGCCGAGTTCGGGCCGCTCGGCGAGGTCCGGCAGCCCGCGTGGGCGACCGAGCTGATGCGCGACTACTACTGACCGTCCTCGCGATCCGAAAGGAAACGTCCGAATGAACCGTCTGAACGTCCCCGGATACTCGCTCGCCGAGCGCGACCGCCGCTGGGCCCTGGCCCGCGACCTGATGGAGGCCGAGGAGGTCGAGGCGCTGATCGTCTACGGCGAGCACGAGTGCGCGGATCTCGCGCCGTTCGCCCCGGACACGTACTTCAGCAACGACCGGCCCGGCTCGTTCCTCGTGTTCTGCCGCGATGCCGACCCCGTGCAACTGGTGTGGTCGAACATGACCATCCAGGACGACATCGAGGCCCGGCGGCGGGGCGACGCGCTGTGGATCGAACCGCGCGACATCCGCGCCGGCTCGGTGATCCAGGCCGGCAAGAACGCTGCGGGCATCATCGAGGTGCTGCGGGAGAACGGCCTGGAGAAGGCGGCTGTGGGTGTGCTGGGGCTGGACATCTACCCGCCGTTCCACCTGAATCCGCCGATGCCGTACCTGCTGTGGAACCAGGTCCGCACCGAGCTGCCGGACGCGACCTTCAAACCGGTCGGGCAGAGCTTCCTGTTCGCCACCATCTGCCTGTCCGACGAGGAGCTGGCGGTGCTGCGGTACTCGGCGGCCGCCGGCGACGCGATGGCCGAGGCGATGCTGAAGCGGGCGGCGCCGGGTGTCAGCGAGGCCGACCTGTACGCCGACGGCATGGCGGCGGCGTTCCGGCTCGGCTGCGCCGCGCCGGACATGCTGTTGTGGTCCGGCCCCGGGTTCGTCGCGTGGGGCCCGCCGGCGTGGTCGTACCGGCCGCAGGCGCCGCGGGTGCTGGAGGACGGGGACGTGGTGCTGGCCGAGGTGTTCTGCCGGTTCGGCATGAAGGAGACGCAGCACCAGGTCGCCATCGCGGTCGGCGAGGTGCACCCGGACGTCGAGGCCGCGGCGGCGATCGCGCGCGCCGCGTACGAGGCGGGGCTGGCGGTCGCCGAGGTGGGCAACTCCTTCGGCGACATCGCCGACGCGATGCTCGGGGTGTTGAAGGAGGCTGACGCCTGGAACATCCATCCGATGGTGCACACGCTGAACCCTTACGGCCCGGTCTGCGGGTTCGGCTCGGGGCTGCGGCGGGTGCCGGAGGCGAAGGAGTACGGGCGGCTCTTCGAGCTGCCGACCATCGGCGGGGAGCTGCCGCTGGCGCCGGGGATGTCGTTCTCGTTCGAGCCGAACGCGGTGGTCGGCGGCCGGGCCGTGAACCTCGGGGGCACCGTCGTGATCGGCGAGGACGGGCCGATCGAACTCAATCCGTCGACCGCGCGGCTGCTGCGGGTCTGAGGCGAGGAGGAGCCGGACATGATCGAGATCGGACACCGGGTGGCGTATCCGCAGGCGCGGGAAGCCGTGTTCTCGGCCGTCACGGACTTCGGCGGGCTGCCGGCGTGGCAGGCCGACGTGGTGGAGGCCGGACTGGCGTCGCCGGCGCTGGAGCGGGGCGCGGTGGTGCACCAGGTCCGCAAGGTCCTGGGCAAGCGGACGGAGACGGATCTGGTCGTCTCCGAGTTCGTGCCGGGTGAGGCGCTGGTGCTGGAGACCGGGGACGGGAGCAAACCGTCGGTCCGGCAGTCGTACCGGGTCGTCGCCGACGGGGCGGGCTGCGTGCTGGAGTTCCAGTTGCGGTTGGACGGCGTCCCGAAGATGGCCGAGCACCTGGCGAAGGCGCAGCTCGGGAAGAACGTGCCGAAGATGTTCGCGGCGCTCGGGACGGTGCTGGCCGGGTAGCGGGGCACGCGGGCCGAATTCGGTGGCGGGGCGGTCATCGTGCTGCATAGCGTCGTGCCATGACTGCTCACCTCGCTGCGCTCGCGTTCAAAGCGCACGATCCGCTCCGTCTCGCGCGTTTCTGGGCGGGTGTCCTGGGCTGGGAGACGGCGGACGATCCGCACGGGGGCGTGACGCTTCTGCCGGACCCGGACGACGACACCGGTTTCCGGATCCGCTTCGTCGCCTCGCAGGAGGAGAAGACCAAGCAGAACCAGATGCACTTCGACCTGACCAGTTCCTCGTGGGAGGACCAGCAGCGGACGGTGGCCGGGGCGCTGGAGCTCGGCGGCCGCCCCATCGACGTCGGGCAGGGCCCGGACGCGGCGCACGTGGTGCTCGCTGATCCCGAGGGCAACGAGTTCTGCGTCATCGAGCCCGGCAACGCCTTCCTCGCCGAGTGCGGCTTCATCGGCGCGCTGGCCTCCGACGGTTCCCAGGAGGTCGGGTATTTCTGGAGCCGCGCGCTGGAGTGGCCTCTGGTGTGGGACCAGGACCAGGAGACCGCGATCCGGTCGCCGCACGGCGGGCCGAAGATCACGTGGGGAGGTCCGCCGGTCGCCCCGAAGACCGGCCCGAACCGTCTGCTCTTCGAACTCACCCCGGGGCCGGGCGGCGATGTGCAGGCGGAGGTCGAGCGGCTGGTGGCGCTCGGGGCGACGCGCTTGGGCCCGGGCGACGGGTCGGGCGGGTCGGAGGGATCGGAGGGATCGGACGGATCGGGCGCGTCGGGCGGGTCGGGGGCGGTGGCCATGGCCGACCCGGACGGCAACGAGTTCTTCGTGTACGCGCCGGCGGAGTAGTAGCGGATGCGGAGATCCGCGAGCCGGACCATGATCGGAGACATGGGTTGGATCTTGCTGATCATCGTGCTCGCGCTGATCTTCGGTGTCCTGGGTGTCGTGGTCAAGGGTCTCCTGTGGCTGCTGGTCATCGGCATCGTGTTGTTCGTGATCGGTGCCGCGCTCGGGGCGATCAAGTCCCGAAGCCGACGGTGAGCTCCCCGCGGCCGGAGGCGTCACGAAATCCGGGCCTGCCCGGTCTGGGCTGGTGAACAGTCCGAACACCCAGGAAGGCCCGAGAAACATGAAGATCGCCGTCATCGGTGGCACCGGCCTCATCGGCTCCCAGGTCGTCGAGATCCTGACCGCGCAGGGCCACGACGCCGTGCCCCACTCCCCCTCCACCGGCCTGGACCTGCTGACCGGAACCGGTCTGCCGGAGGCGCTCGCGAGCGCCGACGTCGTCGTCAATCTCACCAACTCACCGACGTTCGACGACGCCTCCCCCGCCTTCTTCCGGACCAGCATGGACAACCTGATGGCCGCGGCCAGGGCGGCGGGCGTCGGCCACGCCGTCATCCTGTCCATCGTCGGCGTCGACCAGGTGCCCGGCCTGGTCTACTACCAGGCGAAGGCGCTACAGGAGGAGCTCCTCAAGAACGGCGGCGTGCCGTACTCGATCGTCCGCGCGACCCAGTTCTTCGAGTTCATGGACGCGGCCATGTCCTGGACGGCCGACGCGGACACCGTCCGCCTGCCCGCCACCCCGATCCAGCCGATGGCCGCGGCCGACGTCGCCCGGGCCGTGGCGGAGGTCGCGGCGGGCGCGCCGCTGGAGGGCATCCGGAACGTGGCCGGACCGGACGTGTTCACGCTCGACGAGCTGGGCCGGATCACGTTGGCCGCGCGGGGCGACAAGCGCTCGGTCACGACCGATCCGACGGCCGGGATGTTCGCCGCCGTGCCCGGCGACGTGCTGGTCGCGCCGCAGGACGCGGTGATCGCCCAGACGCACTACCGGGACTGGCTCGCGAAGTAGCGGTGCCGCCGGTACGTCCCGCCTGCACAGGCGTCCCAGAATCAGGTCATGGCCAGCAGGAACTTCACGTTGCGCTCGGCACCGGCCAGCGGGATGCGGACGATCCGCACCCGGCCGTCGCCGTCGGCCGGGCCGGTGACGTCCGCGGCGAACAGCCGCTCCGGGGCGACCGTGTCGCCCGAGCGCGCGGCCTTGATGTACCTGGTCAGCAGCTTCCGCGCTCGACCGGGTCCACTCGGATCGACCGCGCCGCGCGAGCCGTCAGCGCTGCGCGAGCCGTCAGCGCTGCTCGAGCCGTCAGCGCTGCTCGAGCCGTCAGCGCTGCGCGAGCCGTCAGCGCTGCGCGAGCCGTCAGCGCTGCGCGAGCCGTCAGCGCTGCTCGGCTCGACCGAGTCGGCTGCCGCACCGGAGTCCGTCACCTTGTCCCTGTCTGTGCGCGTGGCGCCCCCGGCAGTCCGGGAACGCCACGCAACAGCGGTCACCCAGGTGTCAGGACTGCGAGGCGTCCACGTCGGCGGCGTTCACCCACGCCATCCGGTGGTTGAACTGGATGAGGTAGAACTCAGTCGTACCGACCACCTCGGTCCGGTCCATCGGCGCCGAGCCGTCGATGTTGTAGGCGAACCAGTACTCGCCGTTCACCGCCGGACCGGAGGTCACGTAAGCCTGCCCGGCCGGAATCGAGTACTTGGTCAGCAGCTTGGGCGTGCGCAGGTCGACGGCCGCGATCGGCGGCGGGTAGGCCGACGCCTCCGGGGCCGCGGTGGCGTACACCGGGATCGATGCCAGCCCGGCCTTCGGCTTGACGACCGTCGCGGTGGACGGCATCGCGGAGAAGTTAGTCCAGGGGCTCGCGAACCACGCCTCGCGGCCGCCGTACCAGATGCCGGTCCAGACGCCGTCGCGGGTGATCCTGCGGTCGGCGACGACGAACTTCTGGCCGGTCACGGCCTTGTCACCCCAGTCGTCGGCGGCGTCGGTGCCGGCCGAGCCGTCGGCGTGCAGGTACGGCTCGGACAGCAGCGGCGCGTTCGGGTCGGGGGCGGTGCGCAGCCACACGAAGTTCGTGGCCTGCGCCGGCTGCTCGCCGCACTGGCCCGGCGTCGCGCCCGGCGTGGGGTCGTTGGCCTCGGTGCAGCCGGAGACCACCTGCAGGTTGCCGCGGAAGTCCGGCTTGACGACCACGACCGAGCCCAGCGGGTTGAAGGCCGGGTCGGCGAGGCGGTTCACAGCCGCGCCGGAAGCGCCGGGTGCGCCGGGTGCGCCGATCGGGAACGAGGGCAGGATCGGGGCGCCGAGCAGGTCCATGAAGTGCGACCAGTCCCAGTAGGGTCCCGGGTCCCAGTGCTGCGTGGCCTGGCCGGAGTCCCTGGAGCCGGGCACCTCGTCGTGGCCGATGATGTGCTGGCGGTCCAGCGGGATGTCGTATTTCCTGGCCAGATAGCGGACGAGTTCCGCCGTGGTCTCGTACTGGGCCTCGGTGTACCAGGCGGCGCCGTGGATGGCCCAGCCCTCGTGCTCGATGGAGATCGAGTGCTGGTACACCGACCAGTTGGCGGAGTCCCACGCGATGTCCCGCGTCGGGACCATCTGCGTGACGTGGCCGTCGGCGGAGCGGATCACGTAATGCGCCGAGGCGTAGGCCACCGGGTTCTTGAACCAGTTCACCGAGCCGGCGAAGCCGCCCTCGGTGTCGTGGATCGTGATGTAGCGGATCTGCGAGTGCGCGGGCCGGTCGGCGGGGTCGTAGTTGCCGTAGCTCGTCAGGTCCGCCGGGTCGTTCAGCGCCAGTGCCGCCGGGTTGTAGTCGCAGCCGAGCGTCGGCGGGCACTCCGGAAGCACGGTGCCGTCAGCGGCGGTCGCGGTCTTCCGTGCCGCCGGGGGCGGACCGGACAGGTGCAAGGCGCTCAGCGAAGCCGGGGCGGTCTGCACCGACGGGTCGCCCGCGACCGTCACGCCGCCGACGCTGATCCCCGTGCGCACGCCGTCGAAGACGCGGTCCGCGAACTGCTGAGCGGTCGAGGTGTCGGCGGCGCCGCTGTACTCGGCGACGGCCGCGTACCAGGCTCCCGCCGCAACGGGGGTCTTCCCGCCGTTGAGGGCCTTGGCGTACGACGCCAGCAACGCGGCGCCGGCGCGGATGTTCAGCGTGTCGTCGCGCTTGACGTCGTCGACGCCGGCACCGATCAGCCGGGCCGCGGTGCCCGCGGTGTCGAGGTGGGGATCGGCGGCGATCGCGGCGGCCTTCGCGCTGTCCGGATCGAGGCCGTCCAGGGTCGCGGCGGAGATCTCCGTCAGCTGCATGATGCCGTAGCCGCCGGAGGTGGACGGCTCGCCGCCGTGGTCGTTCCACGCGGACTCCTGGTAGGCCAGCGCCTCCAGGACGCCGAGCGGGACGCCGGACTCGCGGCCGGCCGCGGCCAAGGCGGCCGGCAGGCCGCCGGAGGGCGCAGCCGACGCCGCGCCCGCAGTCGGCGCGGCGGCGACCAACGCGGTCGCGGCCAGGGCGAGCGCGCTTCCGGCGGCCCACATGGTCGTGGCCCTGCGCATCGGCGCACGGCGCCTGGTGTGACTACTCAGCATGGTTCTCCCGGGGTGGTGGCGTCAGAGAGGGTTCTCCCTCACCGGCGCGGCCGGGGATCGCAATGTGTGTATAGCAGCAAATCATGGCTCTGATCAATGCCTCCCTCAAGACGTGCCAACGGAAGGCAGGTCGATCTCGTAGTCCGGACTCTTGTCCGCTCGCCGACGCGCACCTTAACTTCGGGTGAACATCGACCTGACTCGAAGGAGCCGTCACCTCATGTTCGACAACACCGTGAAGCGCTCGACCCGCAAAGTCGCGGTGCTCAGCGCCGTCGTCGCCGCGGCCGTGGTGGCCGGCGGAGGGCTGGCGCTGGCCGACTCCGCACCGCGCAGCGACAAGCAGATCACGAACATGACGACTGAGGTCGCGAACATCAAGGCCTACTACGGCGACACCGTGGACGCCGCCGGGGAGCACTGGCCCTCGGCGCAGAGCAACTACGCGATCCAGGTCGGGGGCATCGAGGGCAAGGCGGAGAAGTACCTGGCCGGCAAGGCCAAGCACGACGGCGACGAGAAGAAGGCCATCATCCTGGACGTGGACGACACGTCGCTGTCGACGTACAACTACGAGTTGGAGACGACGTTCGTCTACAACCCGGTGAGCAACGCGCAGTACATCGCGACCAAGACGATGCCGGCGGTGTTCGGCATGAACGACCTGGCCACGAAGGCCGCCGCGGAGGGCTACACGGTCTTCTACATCACCGGGCGGCCGGAGTCGCAGCGTTCGTACACCGAGGCGAACCTCGGGGCGGTGGGCTTCCCCGCGGCCGGCGCGCAGAACCTGTTCATGAAGAACAAGGACAACCCGCCGGCCTACCTGCCGTGCGGCGCCACCTGCACGACCGAGCAGTACAAGAGCGGTACCCGCGCGCACATCGAGAGCCTCGGCTACCGCATCGTCGCGAACTTCGGCGACCAGCAGAGCGACCTGGCCGGCGGCCACGCCGACAAGACGTTCAAGATCCCGAACCCGATGTACTTCATCCCCTAGCCGAGCAGGGACGATTCAGCGAGGGCCGGGAGTCCACGTCGGACTCCCGGCCCTCGCTGTTGTCACGGTGCTGTCGGGGCCTCGCTCGGCTCGGTCAGGTGCGCGAAGACCTTCGCCAGGAGCGCGTTCAGCTGCTCCCGCTCATCACCGTCGAGCGGCGCGAGCACCTCGTCCTGGACCGCGGCGGCCTCGGCGTCCAGCTCGGCCAGCAGCGCCCGGCCCGCTTCGGTGAGCGTGACCGTCACGCGGCGGCGGTCGGCGGGGTCGCGGACGCGGTCGACGCGGTCGGCGGCGGCCAGCTCATCGAGGATCTTCGCCATGTCACTGGGGTCGACCGCCAGGCGGACGGCCAGCTCGCGCTGGGCGTGCGGGCCGAAATCGGCCAGGGCGGCGAGGACGGCGTGGTGCCACAGGCGCAGGCGGCGCTCGGCGAAGCGCCCAGCGAGCCGGGACCGCGCGGTCTTGCCGGTCCGGGACAGCAGGTAGGTGGTGAGCGCGGTGAGGGAGGGAGGCGGCGCCTGCGGGTCGACCATGGTATGACTATAGGCGACGACCCATGATGGGTGTTCACCCACTAATTTGGAGGACCTCATGGACGCGCTCCATCCCCGGCTGCTGGTGGACCGGTTTCCGGAGATGTTCGAGTTCTACCAGGGCGTGCTGCCGACACTGGTCGGCGCGAAGCTGATCAAGGGCACGGCCGACGGCTACTACGCGAACTGGGACGTGGACGACCAGGCGATCCTGGTGCTGTTCCAGCGGGCGCACATCGCCGCCGTGGTCGGGACCGCGGATCTGCCGAAGCAGGCGGGCGCCGCGCAGGACCACGTGATGTTCGTGTGCCGGGTCGAGGACGTCGACGCCGGAGCGGAGCTGTGCGTGCGGCACGGAGGGACGCTGGTGGCCGCGCCGACCGACCGACCGGACTGGGGACCGACGCTGCGGACCGCGCACCTGCGGGATCCGGAGGGGAACCTGATCGAGCTGCAGTCGTACGCGGGCTGAGCGGAGGACCGCGGGGCGAACGCGGCAGGGCCGGCCGGTGTGACGCCCGCCGCATCGGATTCGAGAGGCGTTCCGGGCGGTGTTACCGTCCACCCATGTCCACCCCCGCCTCCCCCGCGCCCGCTCCGGGGCCCGCCTCCCGCTCCGGGATGCGGGACGCCCTGGTGACCGCGGCGGTGGCGCTGTTCGGGGAGCACGGGTTCGACGCCACGACGATCGACGACATCGTGGCGCGCGCCGGGGTGGGGCGGCGGTCGTTCTTCCGCTACTTCCCGTCCAAGGAGTCGGTGGTGTTCCCCGACCACGAGGGGGCGCTGCGGCAGATGTCGGAGTTCCTGGCCGACGAGGCCGGTTTCGGTCAGGACCCGGTGGCCCGGGTGTGTGACGCGGCCCGGATGGTGTTGGCGATGTACGCCGCCGACCCGGCGTTCTCGCTGGCCCGCTACCGGCTGACTCGGGAGGTACCGGCGCTGCGGACGCACGAGCTGGCGGTCGTGCGGCGGTACGAGAGCGCGCTGGCGGCGTTCCTGCGGGCACGGTTCGCGGGGCGGGCCGACGGCGGTCTGCGGGCCGACGTGGTGTCGGCGGCCGTCGTCGCGGCGCACAACCACGCACTGCGGAGCTGGCTGCGTTCCGGCGCGCAGGGCGACCCGGCCGAAGTGGTCGAACACGCCCTGGAGTGGGTGCGGGCGACGTACTCGGACGACGTGCCGTCGGCTCCGCGTGGCGGGGAAGCCGAGGAGGACGTCATGGTCGTCGTGGCGCGGCGGGGGACGCCGATGTGGCGGGTCGTGCAGCGGGTTCAGGAAGCGCTGGACTGAGGTCCGCCCCTCCACCCCGACTCCGGCGGGTTCGGATACGCCGACCGGCTGATGATCGCCGCCGGGTCGTACTCGAACAGCCCCCACAGCGCGGCGACGGTCGGATGCGCCGGGTCGGCCTGGTACGCGAGCCAGCACGCCCACCGCCCCCGCAGCGTGAACCAGCACTGGACGTGCCCGGGGAGCCAGCGCCCGTCCACGCGGATCCAGATCGCGTTCTCCCGCGGCTCGACCCGTCGGGCGTCCCTCGGCGGCCGCTGCAGCCGCCGAGCGTCCTGCCACGGCCCCCTCAACTCGGGTAGACGCGCAGCCGCCCCGCGCCGTCGTCCTCCACCCGCAGCCGCACCCGCCCCAGCTCGTACTGCAGCAGCGCGGCGACCTCGGGGCCGGCCAGCCCTTCGACGACGACCACCGACAACCGGTCGTCGATGTGGACGGCGGCGGGGTAGGCACCCAGCCGGTCGACTTCGGACGCCACCGCTCGGGCAAGGGGGATGAGGGGTTCCACGCCTCCCGATCCTACTCGAACAAACGTTCGCATCAAGGGGGTGGGGGAGATGGCCCAGGTCGTGGGGTTTGTGCGACTGGACTCGATAGCTGGCACCTTGACCCGATAGCCGGCGCCAAGATCGAGACAAGGGGGCTTCAGCGGCTCCGAGCCGAAGGCCAGGGCCGGGAGCCGATGCCAGGTATCGAGTCACGTCGCCGTTCGGCGCTGACGACCGGCTCGCCGGAGCTTCACGGATATCGCGCTTCCGCCTCGTCACGCAGAATGCTGTAGAGCACCGTGTCGTGCCAGCGTCCGCCACCGAATGCGTGGCTCCGCATCACGCCTTCGCGGGTGAACCCGACCTTCTCGAGGGCGCGTTGCTCGGCGAAGTTCGCCACATTGGTTCCCGCCTCGATCCGGGCCACCTGAGTGTGGGCGAACAGGTACTGCACCAAGAGCCGCTGGGCGGTCGTCCCGTGCCCCTTCCCCCGGTGCTCGGCCAGCAGCGCGATTCCGATGTTCCAGCAGAAGGAACCGCGCGCCGTGATGATCTTGCGCCAGGCGACGAAGCCGAGCACGTCACGGTCGCTGACGACCAGCAGCTGGCCGCCGTCGTCGTCGAGAAGACCGTTGACGGCCCACCTCTTGCGCCAGCGCCCCGGGTCGGCGAACCCGTGCCATTCGAACGGACCGACCTCCTCCGGGTCGATCAGGAATCGCTCCAGCGTCGGCAAGTCGTCTTCTAATATCGGGCGCAGTGCTGCGAGGCTCGTCATGGCCGATCACCATACTGGCCGGGCAGACCTGAACGACGGGTTCGACCTGCTACGGGGCCGCTCGCGACGGCCGGTTCGAGGAAGGATGCCGATGAGCCTTCACCTGTTCGCGGGCGTCTCCGTCGACGACTTCGGTGCCGCGGTGGCGTGGTACGAGAAGCTGTTCGGCGCGCCGCCGTCGTCGTTCCCGCACGAGACCGAGGCGGTCTGGGAGCTGGCGGAAGGCCGCCTGGTCTATGTCGTGCGGCGCCCGGAGCACGCCGGGCACGGGACCCTCACGCTCATCGTCGACGATCTCGACGAGACGATGGACGGCATCGCGGGACGGGGGCTGGAGCCGGTGAACGAGGAGCGCTACGGGGACGGGGTGCGGAAGGCCACGTACACCGACCCCGCCGGGAACGAGGCCGGGTTCGGGGAGGTGCCGCGGTGAAGCGCAGTGCCGGGATCCTGATGTACAAGCTCGAGGCCGGGGAGTTGCGAGTGCTGCTCGTGCACCCGGGTGGACCGCTGTTCGCGCGGCGGGATGAGGGATGGTGGTCGATCCCCAAGGGGGAGTACGTCGACGGCGAGGACGCTGTGACGGCCGCGGTGCGGGAGCTGTGGGAAGAGACCGGAGCGAAGGTCGACGCGGCGCGGCTCGTGGAGCTCGGGTCGGTGCGGCAGAAGAGCGGGAAGGTCGTGTCGGCGTGGTGCGTCGAAGGGGACTTCGACGTGACCAGCTTGGTGAGCAACGTCTTCGAGCTCGAATGGCCACCGCGGTCGGGGGTCTTGCAGGTGTTCCCCGAGGTGGACCGCGGGGAGTGGTTCGGCGTGGAGGCGGCGCGTGCCAAGATCAACAGCGCGCAGGCGGCGTTCATCGACCGGCTGGAGGCGCTGCTCGCCGCTGGTTAGTCCCGCCCTCGTCCCCTAGCCGCTGTGTCGGTCCTTGGTCCCTGGTCCCTGTTCCCTAGTCCCAGCGGACCGGCAGGTGCTTCAGGCCGTTCTGGAAGTTGGACGTCAGGCGCACCGGCTCGCCGTCCGGCCGGATCCGGGGCATCCGAGTGACGACCTGGCCGAACATCGCCCGCATCTGGGTCTTCGCCAGGTGCGCGCCGAGGCAGTAGTGCGGTCCGAAACCGAAGCTGACGTGGTCGTTGGGCGTGCGGCCGACGTCGAAGCGGTCGGGGTCGGGGAACACGGTCTCGTCCCGGTTCGCCGAGGCGTGGTAGACCACGACCTTCTGACCGGCGCGGATCTCGCGACCGCCGAGGGTGACGTCGCAGGTGGCCGTGCGGCGGAACTGCATCACCGGGGGCCAGTGGCGGAGCATCTCTTCGACCGCGGGGGCCAGCAGGGCCTCGGGGTCGCGGCGGAGGCGGTCGAACTGGTCGGGGTGGCGCAGCAGGCAGAGAAGGCCGCCCGGGATGCCGTTGCGGAGGGTCTCGTTCCCGGCGACCGCGAACAGGAAGAACATGTTCTCGAACTCGTCGTCGGTGAGGCCCTCGGCGAGGAGGCGGCCGACTATGCCGCCCCCGTCGCCCCCGTCGCCACCGTCGCGCCGGTCGCCACCATCGCCACCTTCGCCGCCGTCGCCGCTCTGGGCGTGGACGGCGGTGGCCAGTCCGTGTGCGTACGCGTACATGTCCGCCAGTCCGGCGCGCGAGCGCGGGCTGAGCGGCCGCCCGTCGGGCCGCGTCATCGTCGCCGGCCGCGCGGCGAGCGCCTCCCGCCCGAGCGGGCTGAGCGCCTCCGCGTCGGCGGTGCTGAGCCCGGCGTACTCCGCGTCCTGATAGCCGATCACCCGGTTGGCCCAGTCGTAGAGCAGCCGCCGGTCGCGGTCCGGCACGCCCATGATCCGGGCCAGGGTCCACACCGGCAGGTCGGCGGCGACCTCGACGAAGTCGGCGCGGCCGGTGTCGACGACGGCGTCCACGAGCTCCCGCGCGCGGTCCGCGATCGTCTCCTCCAGCCGGCGCACGGCGCGCGGCGTGAACGCGGCGGCGACGATGCGCCGCAGGCGGGCTTGGGCCGGCGGGTCCTGGTTGAGCATCATGGCCCGCACGAAGCGCAGGTCCTCGGGGGTCTCCGGATCGCGGATCTGGGTGCCGCCGAGGTGCGAGGAGAACGTCTCGGGGTCGCGGAGCACGCGCTTGACGTCGGCGTGCGCGAACACGCCCCAGTAGCCGGGCCCCTCCGGCCAGGCCCCGACCGCGGGCTCGTCGATCCAGCACACCGGCGTCGTGCGGCGCAGCTCGGCGAAGCGCTCGTAGGGCACCGCGTGCGCGTAGGTCTGCGGCTGGAAAATCTCCACGGTCACCGGTCCAGCGTGCCGCACCGGCGCGCGGGGTGAAAGCCCGTTACCGCAAAGCGCCTCAGGTCACAGTGCCTTGACCCAGCGAGACCACTCAGGCTGCGGGGCGTAGCCACCGGCCCGCCACGCGTGGTGCGCGAGGGCGTTCCCGTCGAGGACCATGGCGTCGGCCCGGGTGCCGCCGAAAGCGCGGAAACGGTCCTCGGCCGCGGCGACGAGCAGGCGCCCGATACCTTCACGCCTGCGGTCGGGGTGCACGGCGAGGCGGTAGACGTGGCACCGCCAGCCGTCCCACCCCGCGATGACACTGCCGATCAGCTCACCGCTCGCCGGGTCGACGGCCAGGAGCAGGGCCTCGGGATCGCGGGCGAGAAGGGCTTCGAGCGCGCTGGACGAGTCCGCGGGGCGATGCGCGTCCTCGGCGGCCAGCTGCCAGAACCCGAGAACGGCGGCGACGTCGGCGGCCGTGGCGGTGCGGAGGATCGGTTGCGGCATGGCGGCCAGGCTAGGACGGCGCCGACGATCACGGACAGCGGCGACCGGGATCCGGACCCCGTCCCCCGGCTCCGGGCCGGACCGGCTCCGGAACACACCCGACCGAACCGGACGACCCTCGTCCGGCTACTCGTCGTCGCCGATGACCGGTTCCAGCAGCGAGCCGGCGTTGTGCTCCAGCAGGCGCCAGCCGGCGCGGGCCTCGCCGAGGACCGACCAGCAGCAGTTCGACAGGCCGCCGAGGGCGCCCCAGAGCTCCTCGGGGAGGCCCATCATGCGGCCGAGGGCCACGCGGGCCGCGCCGCCGTGGGTGGCGACCACGAGGGTGCCGCCGGGTGGGACCTTCTCCAGGCCCCTGAGGATCGCGGGGACCACGCGGTCGGCGACTTCGCTCTCCAGCTCGCCGCCGCCGCGGCGGACGCGCTCGCCGCGGCGGAAGGCCTCGAACTCGTCGGCGTAGCGGGCGCGGATCTCGTCGTCGTCCAGGCCCTGCCAGCGGCCGGCGTACGTTTCGCGGAGGCCCTCGTCGAGGCTGACCGGGAGGTCGGTGAGGCGGGCCAGGGTCTCGGCGGTGCGGGTGGCGCGGATCAGGTCGGAGGCGACGATGACGCTCGGGCCCAGGCCCGCCAGGACGCGGGCCGCGCGCTCGGCCTGGGCCACGCCCACCTCGTCGAGCGGGATGTCGGTCTGGCCCTGGAACCGGCGCTCCAGGTTCCACGCGGTGCGGCCGTGGCGCCACAGCACCACCTGCCGGGAGCCGGGGGCCGGGCGGCGGTCCACGCCGGAGCCGGAGGGAGCGGTCTCGGTGGGTTCGCCGGCGGCACCGGCCCGGGCCGCGGCGCTGATCGCAGTCGTCGCGGCAGCGGAGGCGGCGGCCGATGCGCCGATCGAGGCCCGGGCCGCGCCGGTCGGCCGCGACGCCGGCTTGGCCGCGCCAGCGCCGGCGGTCGCCCCCGCCGCGCCGGCCCGGGCCAGGTCCCCGACCGCAGTGTCCCGGACCGGAGTGTCCCGGACTCCGGACCCGGTGGCGACGCCGGGCCTCGGCCCTATCCCTATCCCGCTCCCGCTCACTCCTCCGAACCGCCCGCGGCCAACGCTTCGGGTTCGTCGGCCTCGTCGGCCTCGTCGGTACCGGCCTCGTCCGCCGCGCCGCCCGCCGCCGTCGCCGGCCGCTCGTTGCGCCCGTTCGTCACCGACTCCGGCAGCTCGATCAGCGGGCAGTCCTTCCACAGCCGCTCGAGCGAGTAGTACGTGCGCTCCTCGGCGTGCTGGACGTGCACCACGATGTCGATGTAGTCCAGCAGCACCCAGCGGCCTTCCTGCTCGCCCTCACGGCGGGCGGGCTTGGCACCGAGCTCCAGCAGCCGCTCCTCGATGCCGTCGACGATCGCGCGCACTTGGCGGTCGCTGTTGGCGGAGGCCAGGACGAAGGCGTCGGTGATCACGAACACGTCGCTCACGTCGTACGCGACGATGTCGTCGGCCACCTTGTCGGACGCCGCCTGGGCCGCCGCGATGGCGAGCTCCCGGGCGCGGTCGGTTGCGGTCATGAGGGATGTCTTCCGTTCGTGGTTGCTTGCGGGGCGGTTACCAGGATCTCATGCGCGGCGGACGGCTCAGTGGGAGTTACCGGCCGTCGGGCGGCGCGAGGTGGTCGCCTTCGCCGTGCTGGACTTGCCGTCCGCGGGGCTGGTCGCGGCGCCGCCGGGCGGGGAGACCTGGCCGGAGCCGCCCGGCGTGGCGTCCGACGGCGACGGAGCCTGGTCGGCCGGCACCTGGCCGAGCTGCGTCCAGTCCGCGCCGAGCACCACCCGGGCGTCGGTGAGCGTGGTGTCGAACGGCTGCACCTTCACCGCGCCTTCCGGCAGCCCCATCGCCAGGGCCACCTGCTTGCCGAGCGACATCGCGTCCTGGTTCGGCACCAGCACCGTGGTGGTCGGCGTCGGCGCCACCACGCCCTGGTCCACCGGGGTGTAGCCGGTGCCGAGCAGCTTCGAACCGGCCATCGCGCGACTGGAGACGGTGTCCTGCCGCCCGGTGCCGTCGGCCACCGAGACCCGGGTCAGCCCGCCGTCGTCCTTGGCCCGGGCCGCGCCGCCGAGCAGCTGCTTGACCACCGCCGAGGCCTGGTCCAGCTCCATCACACCGGAACCGTCGCCGCGCAGCGGCAGCGTCTGCTGGTCGAAGCGCTTGCCCTGTTCCTCGCCGCCGAGCGCGGTGAGGATCCCGGCCAGCCGGTCGTTGGGCAGCGCCGGGTCCGGCACGGCGGCCAGGCTGTCCAGCACCGCCTGCGTGGTGGCGGCCTGGTGCGGCATCCGCGCCAGCATGCCGTCCACCACCTGGGCGAACCGCGCCAGCTGCTTGGACGGCGCCTCGCCCTTGGGCCGGTAGGTGGCGTAGTACGCGGCCTTGTCCCCGGTCATGTCCTGCGGACCGGGCTGGAACACCGGCTGGCCGTTGGGACCCAGGATCGCGGCGGCCGAGGCCGGGTCGACGTCCACCTTCACGCCGATCAGGTTGTTCAGCAGCGAGGCGAACGTCAGCGGGTCCAGCGACCACACGCCGTCGACGTCGACGCCGATCAGCGTACTGAGCGCGTCCTTGCCGGCCGGGGACGTGGTCGGCATGGCGCCGCCGAACGGCTGGCTGTCCAGCGCCGTGGACTCCACGGTCAGCTCCGACGGGATCAGCAGCGCCGCCCCCCGGGCCTTCGGGTCGGTCTTGCCCGCCACCTCGGTCTTGGCCGCGACCAGCACGACGTTCCCGACGGCGTTCCCGTCCGTGTCCTTGACCTGGAGCAGGACGGTGGTCTGGGTGGCCTTGGGCTTGTCGTCGCCGCTGAGCAGGAACCACGCCCCGCCCCCGACGACGAGCAGCACCAGCGCCACGACCGCGGAGACGAGCCGCACCCGACGGCGGCGGGCCCGCTCGGCCTTGGCGTCACCCTCCAGGAAGTGGAGCCAGTTCGAGATCTCGCCGTCGTTCTCGGGTTCCTTCTCCTCCTTCTCGGGCGCGACGACCGGCTCGGTCATCGGCGGGAAGGAGGGGGGAGAGGTGGGCTGCGCGACAATGGGCTGCTCGTAGGCCGGCTGTTCGTAGGAGGGCTGCTGAGACGCCGGCTGGTAGGACGGCTGCTCGTAGGCCGGCTGTTCGTAGGAGGGCTGCTGAGACGCCGGCTCGTACGAGGGCTGCTGTGCCGGAACCGTCGGCTGATAGAAACCCGAGGAGTTGGGGTCCCTATACGGGGTCGGCGTTTCGGGATAGACAGGTGTCGCGTAACCGTACGACTGCTCCTGGTAAGGAGTCTGCGGCTGCTGCTGGTACGAATCCTGCTGGTAGTACCCCTGGTACTGGTCCTGGTACCCCTGGTCCTGCTCTTGGTACTGATCCTGGTACGAGTCCTGGGGCTGCTGATATCCCCCCGACGGGTAGTACGCCGGATCCGCGTACCCGCTGTACTGGTCGTACGCCGCGGCTTCCTGTTCGGCCCGCTGCACGTACTCCGCCGGCCGCTCGAACTCCCCCGAACCGCGCCGCCCGGTCCCGCCCGGGCTCTGCGCGGCCGCGTACGGGTCCTCCGGAGGGCTGTCGGCGCGCCGCCGCCGTCCGCGTCCCCCACCGCCCCCGGTCGGCGGATCGTTCTCCCCCGGCCAGCTCATGTCGTCCCTGTCCCTGGGGTGTCCCGGTAGAGCCCCCGCTTGTTGATGTACTGCACGATGCCGTCGGGCACCAGATACCAGACCGGCTCCCCGTGCCGGACCCGCTCGCGGCAGCCGGTGGAGGAGATGGCCATGGCCGGCACCTCGACCAGCGACACCTTCCCCGGCGGCAGGCCCGGGTCGGCCAGCTGGTGGCCGGGCCGTGTGACGCCGATGAAGTGCGCGAGGTCGAACAGCTCCTCGGCGTCGCGCCAGGAGAAGATCTGCTCCAGCGCGTCGGCGCCGGTGATGAAGAACAAGTCGGTGTCCGGCCCGCGTTCGGCCGACAGCTCCCGCAGGGTGTCGATGGTGTAGGTGGGCCCGCCGCGGTCGATGTCCACCCGGCTCACCGAGAACCGGGGGTTGGACGCGGTGGCGATCACCGTCATCAGGTACCGGTCCTCGGCCGGGGAGACCCGGCGCTCGGACTTCTGCCACGGCTGCCCGGTCGGGACGAACACCACCTCGTCGAGCCCGAACAGGCTCGCAACCTCGCTGGCCGCGACCAGGTGGCCGTGGTGCACGGGGTCGAAGGTGCCGCCCATCACGCCCAGCCGCGTCCGGCGGCGGCGCTCAGGCCGCGCGGCCTGCGGCTGCGGCGGGACAGGAGGGGTCATGGCGCGTCACCCTACCCGGTCCGGGGCGGGCCGTGGGACTACCGATCCTTGTTCAGACGCGTGGTGATGAACAGCAGCACCAGCAGGATGCCCAGCACGATGGCGCCGTTGAGCGGCGGGTTGATGCCGGAGTGCTCCTTGCCCCCGGCCCCCTCGGCGAGGAGGGCGTTCGCGGCGTGGGCGGCGGAAGTGATGACGACCATGGAGGTCAGCATAGGGGGTGCCGGGGTGGGCGGCCTCGGCAGGGGTGCCTGTCGCGCCGGGACTGTCAGCCGCGCGGGCTACCGCCCGTCACCGGCCCTCGGAGTCCTTGTCGCGGTAGCCGCGCAAGCACAGCCAGGCGATGCCGATGATGAGGGCGACGGCGCCCACGAAGAACCACCGGAGCCAGCCGGCTTCCTGCGGACCGGTGCTGGCCGGAGGCAGCTTGGTCGGATCCGCGAGGTAGAGGGTCTGTGCCAAACGCATGTCTCCACAGTACGCCCCGCTCTCCGGGAACTCCCTGGCAGGTCCGCACGTACCTCCCTAGGAGAGAAGGCTCCTTGCCCGCCGCCGGGGGATCCTACGGGGACACGGTCGGGTCTACTGTGAGCCCAAGACATCACACAAGGGGGTTCCAGGCATGCCGGAACGCGAACGGACCGAGAACTCACCGGAACGGAGCCGCCGGCGCTTCCCCGGGATCAGCTCGCGCGCGTACGAGCACCCCGCCGACCGCACGGCCCTGGTGGCGCTGCGCAAGATCGACGGCTTCGACATCCTGCTGCGCAAGCTCTCAGGCTTCATCGACGAGCGCAAGATCCGGCTGTCCCTGCTGGCCGACGGGGTCAAGGTCGGCGACCAGCAGTTCACCCGCCTGCAGGCGATGCTCCAGGACGCCGTCGACGTGCTCGACCTCGGCTTCCTGCCGGAGATGTACGTGGTCCAGGACCCGCAGCCCTTCGCCTACACGATCGGCATGGACCGGCCCACGATCGTCCTGTCCACCGGCCTGTACGAGCTGATGGACGAGGAGGAGATGCGCTGGGTCATCGGCCACGAGACCGGGCACGTGCTCTCCGGCCACGCCGTGTATCGCACGATGCTGTTCTGGTTGACGAACCTGGCCACCAAGCTCACCTGGATGCCCGTCGGCAAGTGGGGCATCGAGATGTTCATCAACGCCCTGCTGGAGTGGTACCGCAAGGCCGAGCTCTCCTGCGACCGCGCGGGCCTGCTGGTCGAGCAGGACCTGGACGCCGCCATGCGGGCCCTGATGAAGCTGGCCGGCGGCTCCCACCTGGCCGAGATGAACCCGGTCGCCTTCCTGGAGCAGGCCCGTGAGCACGAGGGCGGCGGCGGCTTCCGCGAGTCGGTCCTGAAGCTGATCAGCCTGCAGAACCGCACCCACCCCTACACGTCGATCCGCGCCCTGGAGCTGACGCGGTGGGTGGAGGCCGGCGACTACCAGCGGGTGATGGGCGGAGACTACCCGCGCCGCGCCGACGACCCGCAGGCCAGCGTCCGCGAGGAGGCCAAGGCGGCGGCCGGGCAGTACAAGGAGAACTTCGAGCGGACCACCGACCCGCTGCTGTCGAAGGTGCGCGGCTTCGCCGACGAGGTGGCCGGGGTCGGCAGCCGCATCGGCGAGACGATGTACCGCAAGTGGGGCCCGGGGCGCAACGCCGAGGGCTCGGGCGCGCAGTCCGAGGACGGCGAGGACTGAGACCCGAACCGGGGCTCGCGCCTTCGCTAGAAGAACAAGAACAAGAACACGAACACGGTCCCGGCCCGGAGCGCGATGCTCCGGGCCGGGGCCGTTCCGTCGTACGGGTGACCCGGCGCGTCAGCCGATCTGTGCCTGCTCATAAGCGGCGACCTTGTCGGACACGGCCTTCAGCAGGGCGTCGGCGGGTCCGGACACAGCGGCCTTGTCATGGTCGCCGCCGTCGGAGTACTGGGCACCGACCACGACCACCGACCGCACCGTCATCACGCTGCTGGTGTAGCCGGGAGCGCCGTCGGGCACCGGCGGCACCCCGGAGCCGGCCGGCGGGTCCAGCTCCACCAGCTGATAGTCGAGCCCTCCGATCTTCAGGGCGGCCGCGACCGTGCCGGCGTCCTCAGCCCGCTTCATCGACAGCACCGAGACCGTGAACTGCATCCCGCGGTCCGGGGAGGTGTAGAGCCCGGCGGCGAGCTGCTGACAGCCGGCGCCGGAGAAGACGAGGTCGCCGAGCGCCTGGGTCATGGACTCGGTGCAGGTCAGGCTGACCTTGGTGGTGAGCCGGCGGTATCCGGCGCCGCCCACCGCGATCGAGGCGGGCAACGCCGCCGCGGCGTCGATCGCCGGCCACGGCTTGTCCACGATCGCCGC
The DNA here is from genome assembly GCF_039531675.1 of Catenulispora subtropica. Lineage (NCBI taxonomy): Bacteria > Bacillati > Actinomycetota > Actinomycetes > Catenulisporales > Catenulisporaceae > Catenulispora > Catenulispora subtropica. The sequence continues at coordinate 104,164 of NZ_BAAAQM010000024.1, read as the reverse complement.
CCGCGACGGGTCCAGCGAGCCACTGGTGAAGCGGACCGAGGGGAGGTCGCTCGGGCGCGCCCCGCCACCGGCCGGCGGCGGTGAGTCCGAGTCCTTCGACGAGGAGAACAGCTTCGGGCCGCCGATGACGGCGCTGGTGACGAGCATGGCCACCAGGACCCAGACCAGGTTCCGCACCCAGGGCCGGCGGCGCCGGGCCGGCACGGTGGCGACGGGCCGGCCGCCGACCGGATACGGACGCCGGTCCTGCGTCGGGCCGTCAGTCCGCCAGCCGGTGTCCTTGGGCTGTTCCCTCTTCCATCGCTCGGTCAGCTCACGCTGCCGGGCCGACGGCTCCTTGTACGCGGCGCTCTTGGTCGACTCCTTGGTGAACGACCGCTCGAACTCCGCCCACTCCTCGTCGGAGAGGATCGGCCCCTCCCCGGGGTCGTTCTCGTCCTTCTGCTTGGCCACCGACGGCCTTCCCCACCCTGGTTCGAGCACGGCGCCCCCCGCCGCACTGTGGACATGACGGCGGAAGGCTACCTTGATCGGCTGGGCGCCGGAGGGCTACTCGCGGATCTGACCGTCGCCGACCATCAGGTACTTGGTCGAGGTGAGCTCCGGAAGGCCCATCGGGCCGCGGGCGTGGGTCTTCTGCGTGGAGATGCCGATCTCGGCGCCGAAACCGAACTCGCCGCCGTCGGTGAAGCGGGTCGAGACGTTCACGCCGACCGCGGCCGCGTCCACGCGCAGCTGGAAGGCGCGGGCGGCGTTCAGGTCGCGGGTGACGATCACGTCGGTGTGGCCGGTGTTGTAGGCGTTGACGTGGTCGATCGCGGCGTCCAGCGAGTCCACGACGGCCGCCGACAGGTCCAGCGACTCGTACTCGGCGGCGAAGTCCTCCTCGGTCGCCGGGACGACGGCCGCGGAGTAGCCGGCGACCCGCTTGTCGCCGTGCACCGTCACGCCCTTCTCGGCCAGCGCGGCGAGCGCCGCGGGCAGGAAGGCGTCGGCGACGTCGGCGTGCACCAGCAGCGACTCGGCGGCGTTGCAGACGCTGTAGCGCTGGGTCTTGGCGTTGATCAGGATCCGCAGGGCGGTGTCCAGGTCGGCGGAGGCGTCGACGTAGACGTGGCAGTTGCCGGTGCCGGTCTCGATGACCGGGACGCGGGCGTTGTCCACGACGGACCGGATCAGCGCCGCGCCGCCGCGCGGGATCAGGACGTCGACCAGGCCGCGGGCCGCCATCAGGTGGCCGACGGCTTCGTGCGAGTCGCCGGGGACGAGCTGGACGGCGTCGGCGGGGAAGCCGGCGGCGGCCAGCGCGTCGCGCATGACGGCGACGAGCACGGTGTTGGACTCCTTCGCGGAGCTGGACCCGCGCAGCAGGGCGGCGTTGCCGGACTTCAGGCAGATGCCGGCGGCGTCGACGGTGACGTTGGGGCGGGCCTCGTAGATGATCCCGACGACGCCGAGCGGCACCCGTACCTGCCGCAGCTCGATGCCGTTGGGCAGCACGGTGCCGCGCACCGTCTCCCCCACCGGGTCGGGCAGCGCCGCCAGCTGGCGCAGCGCCTCGGCGATGGCGGCGACCCGCTGCTCGGTGAGCGTGAGCCGGTCCACGTAGCCGGCCGGGGAGCCGCCGGCCCGGGCCCGCTCGGTGTCCCGGGCGTTGGCCGCGACGATCTCGGCGGTGCGGGCCAGCAGGGCGTCGGCCATGGCGTGCAGCGCCGCGTCCTTGGCGCCGCGCGGTCGCTGAGCCAGGTCGGCCGCGGCCTTCTTGGCTCGGCGGGCGCTGGCGAGGACTTCGGTCTGCAGATCGGTCATGGTCCCAGCGTACGGCGGCGGCCGCCGCGGCGGCGGGAGTTCCAGGGGCTGGGACGGGGCGCCGCGGCCGCCGGCCGGGTCACGCTGGGAGGTTGGCGGGTGACTCATGGTACTGATACGGTCGAGGCCGCTTGGACACCGGGTGAGGTGTCGGTGACCGACCGTGGGGGTGGCGCAGGCATGCGCGGAGCACTGGCCCGGGCGCTGGAGCGGGCGTGGAGCGGCCCCGGGGTCCGGGACCTGCTGGACCGCGCCGCCGGCCGGCCCGCCGGCGACGTCGTGGCGCTGGCGTCGCTGACGGCGACGCACCTGCTCGCGTTCGCCGGGGGCGAGCAGGCGCTGTGGGACGCGCCCGTCGAGCGCGCGTGGTCGGCGCTGTCCGTGCCCGAGAAGTGGCGGATCCAGCGCACCGGCCTGGAGAGCTTCCGCTCCGAGCGCTGGCTGGCGTGGGACGGCACCGAGGGCGGCTGGAACCGGAGGCTGACCGTGGATCCGGCGCTGGCGCTCATCATGCGGGCGCGGACCAGCCCGCGGTCCGTGGTGACGCTCCAGATCAAGGGGATGATGCCGGCGGTCCGCGCCTACGCGATCGACCACGGCGCCGAGCTCCCGCAGTGCTACCTCGCCGAGATGCCGGACCGGGGCCTGACCGCGTCGGTCCGGGGGTGGGACAACCCGTTCCACTGGTGCTACCGGTACGGGGTGGTGGCGCGGGACGGCCTGGTCCGGCTGGTGAAGGAGTACGCCGTCATGCCGATCGCCGAGGACTCCCCCTTCGCGGGGCAGCCCCGGCTGATCTCGGCGTACGTGCCGCCGGTCCGCGAGCAGAACCTGGTGACCAGGTTCGAGGTGCGGGGCGGCGAGGTGCCCTCCGATCTGGAGGCGGTCGTCGCCGGCCTGCTCGCCGTACGCGTCCCTACGCCGCCGCCAGCGGCTGCACCGTGAGCTGGTAGTCCTCCCGCACCCGGCCGTCCTCGGCGAGCACCAGGAACACGCGCGCCGACCAGGCGGTGTCACCGACCGGGCCGGTGGCGTGGTCGAGGCGGATGGTGAAGGTGACGACGTCGCCGTGCCGGGTGGCGTCCTCGCCGCCGACCGCGACGTAGGCGCCGTTGCCGACGAAGGCCTCGTGCGCCTCGGCGACCCGGCCGGTCAGAGCGGCGTGCCCGCGATACTGCACGCCCTCGATGTACTCGACGCCGTCCGGGCGCCAGAGCTCGGCGACGGCCTTGGCCCGGTCGTCGGGGTCCGGGAGGGCCCAGACGGCGAGGTAGCGGTCCACGATCTCGGTGGTCTCGATGCTGTTCGTCATGGCCATGACTCTGCGGGCGGCCGTAACAGGAGGGTCAAGGCCGAAGGCGGGACAAGACTCTCCCCCCGGGGGAGAGTCCACAATCGGATCATGGGCCTGTTCCTGACCATCGGCGACTTCTCGCGAGCGACACACCTGACCGTCAAGACCCTGCGGCATTATCACGAGCTGGGTCTGCTGGAGCCGGCGGACGTCGACCCGTCGACCGGCTACCGCCGCTACACCGCGGCGCAGATCCCGTCCGCGCAGGTGATCCGCCGCTTCCGCGAGCTGGGGATGCCGCTGGAGGAGATCCGCACGGTCATGGACGCGCCGGACGTCGGCACCCGGAACCGCCACATCGCCGCGCACCTGAACCGGCTGGAGGACGAGCTCGGCCGGACCCAGCGTGCGGTCGCCTCTCTGCGCGCGCTGCTGGCGCCGACGGACGACGCGGTGGCGGACATCCGGCTGCGAGAGGTCCCGGACGCCGGGGCGGCGGCCATCACGGAGACGGTCGACATGGTCGACGGCGCCGCGTGGATGCAGGGCGCGCTGGGTGAGCTCTACGCGACGGTCGCGAGCCAGGGCCTGGCGCAGACCGGCCCGGCCGGCGGCCTGTTCACCGAGCAGGTGTTCACCGACCACCGGGGCGAGGCGACGATCTTCGTCCCCTGCGACGGCCCGGTGCGGGCGGTGGGCCGGGTGCGGCCGGCCGTGGTGCCCGCGGCCGAACTGGCGGTGATCGAGCACTCCGGTCCGCCGATCGAGTCCGACCGGGCCTACGGCGCGCTGGCCGGCTACGTCTCGCGCCACGCCCTCGCCGTCCAGGGCCCGATCCGCGAGTACTACCTCGTGGGGCAGCGGGACACCGCGGACGTGACACGGTGGCGGACCGAGGTGTGCTGGCCGGTGTTCCGGGTCGGCGGCTGAGGATCCGTTGCGGATCCGGTGCAACGGATCCCTGCTCCGGCCGGGCTGCCAGGTGGGTGTCATCGCCCTGGTCCCCGAGCCCGCGCCGCTGATCGCGACTGACCGTGCCTGACCGCGCCTGACCGCGATCGGCGGTCCTCAGGGGCTGCTGAAACTCGTCACGTCACCGGGCGACGACCCCGCCGACGGGACGACGGACGTCATTCAACAGTCCAGAGAACGGAAGGCCGGGGCCGCTCATCCAGCGGGCCCGGCTCTTCGTGTCGGAACCCGAAGTCAGACGTCTGTCGTCAGCGCAGCACGACCAGGTCGTCCCGGTGCACCAGCTCCCGCTCGTACTGCGGTCCCAGCGCGGCCGCCAGCTCCCGTGTCGACCGCCCCAGCAGCTCGGGCAGCTCGCTCGCGTCGTAGTTCACCAGTCCGCGCGCCACCGGGATCCCGGCGTCGTCGACGAGGTCGACCGGATCGCCGGCGTTGAAGGACCCTTCGACGGCGGTCACCCCGGCCGGCAGCAGCGACAGCCGCCGCTCGACCACCGCCTGCACCGCGCCGGAGTCCAGGCGCAGCGAGCCGCGGGTGTCGGCGGCGTGCGCCAGCCACAGCAGGCGGGTCGGGGTCCGCGAGCCGGTGCGGTGGAACAGCGTGCCGACCACCTCGCCGCGCAGCGCGCGGGCGGCGTGCGCCGCGGACGTCAGCACCACCGGGATCCCGGCCTCGGTGGCGATGCGCGCGGCCTCGACCTTGGTCGCCATGCCGCCGGTGCCGACACCGGCCTTGCCGGTGCCGCCGATCCGGATGCCGGCCAGGTCCTCGGGGCCGCGCACGTCGGCGACCTGGGACGTGCCCGGCTCGGCCGGGTCGCCGTCGTAGAGCGCGTCGACGTCCGACAACAGCACCAGCAGGTCGGCGTGCACCAGGTGGGCCACCAGAGCGGCCAGCCGGTCGTTGTCGCCGAACCGGATCTCGTGGGTGGCGACCGTGTCGTTCTCGTTGACGATCGGCAGGACGTCCAGGTCCAGCAGCCGCGCCATGGTCTGGTGCGCGTTCCGGTAGTGCGAGCGCCGCGTCATGTCGTCGACGGTGAGCAGCACCTGGCCGACGGTGCGGCCGTAGCGCGCGAAGGAGTTCGTGTACCGGCCGACCAGCAGGCCCTGGCCGACCGAGGCGGCGGCCTGCTGGGTCGGCAGGTCCTTGGGGCGCCGGCGCAGGCCGAGCGGGGCCAGGCCGGCGGCGATGGCGCCGGAGGACACCAGCACCAGCTGGGTGCCCGGGACGCCGAGCCGCCCGGCCAGCGCGTCGACGAGGGCGTCGACGCGCTCACCGGACAGGCCGCCGAGCGCGGTGGTCAGCGACGAGGAGCCGACCTTCACCACGATCCGCCGGGCGTCGGTCACTTCCGCTCGGGACGACACGGTTTCTCGCTGCTGGCCGGACACGGTCGCTCAGGGCCCTTACTCTTCGGTCTTACTCGTCGTCGTCGGTGAACACGTCGATTGTCCCATCGGCGCGGCGCCGGTGGGCCTTGCGGTACGCGGCGTCTCGCGATGTGGGCCGCTCCTCGTGCAGGTGCAGGCGCGGGTCCTCACCGCGGCGGCCGCCGGTGGCGGTCACGCCCAGCGCCGCGGCGCCGGTCGGGATGGAGGGCTGCCAGTCGAAGACCACGGCCCGCGGGCCGTCGCCGATGACGACCGTGTCGCCCTCGTGCGCGCCCATCTTGACCAGCTGGTCCTCGACGCCGAGCTTGTTGAGCCGGTCGGCCAGGTACCCGACCGCCTCCTCGTTGTTGAAGTCGGTCTGCCGGACCCAGCGCTCCGGCTTCGCGCCGCGCACGAAGTAGGCGTCCTCGGGCTCGTCGTAGGTGATGGTGAAGCCGACCTCGTCGACCGCCTTCGGGCGGATGACGATGCGCTCCGGCTCCGGCTCGACCCGGTGCGCGCGGGCCTCCTCCACGATCCGGGCCAGGGCGAAGGACAACTCGCGCAGGCCGGCGCGGGACACCGCGGAGACCTCGAAGACGCTCAGGCCGCGGGCCTCCAGCTCCGGCCGGACGATGTCGGCCAGGTCCTTGCCCTCGGGGATGTCGGTCTTGTTCAGCACCACCAGGCGCGGCCGGTCGGACAGCTTGCCGTAGACACCCCACTCGGTCTCGTCCCGGGCCGCCTCGTAGGCGCGCAGCTCGGCCTCGATGACGTCGAGGTCGGAGAGCGGGTCGCGATCGGTCTCCAGGGTGGCGCAGTCCAGGACGTGCACCAGCACCGCGCAGCGCTCGATGTGCCGCAGGAACTCGTGGCCCAGGCCCTTGCCGTCGGAGGCGCCGGGGATCAGGCCGGGGACGTCGGCGATGGTGTAGACCGACTCGCCGGCGCTGACCACGCCCAGGTTCGGCACCAGGGTGGTGAACGGGTAGTCGGCGATCTTCGGCTTGGCCGCGGACATCGCCGCGATCAGCGAGGACTTGCCGGCGCTGGGGTAGCCGACCAGGGCGACGTCGGCGACCGACTTCAGCTCCAGGGTGAACTCGCCGTCCTCCCCCGGCTCGCCGAGCAGCGCGAAGCCCGGCGCCTTGCGCTTGGAGGTGGCCAGCGCGGCGTTGCCCAGACCGCCGACGCCGCCCTGCGCGATGACGAAGCGGGTCCCGGTGCCGACCAGGTCCGCGACCACTTCGCCGGCCGCGTCCTTCACCACGGTGCCGGAGGGCACCGGCAGCACCAGGTCGGTGCCATTGGCGCCGGTCTGGAAGTCGCCGCCGCCGGGCTTGCCGTTGGTGGCCTTGCGGTGCGGGGAGAAGTGGTAGTCCAGCAGCGAGTTGGTGTTCGGGTCGACGACCAGGACGATGTCCCCGCCGCGGCCCCCGTTGGCGCCGTCCGGGCCGCCGAGGGGCTTGAACTTCTCCCGCTTGACCGAGGCGCAGCCGTGGCCGCCGTTCCCGGCCGTGACGTGCAGCTTCACGCGGTCGACGAACGTCGCCATGGTGAGCGCCTCCTTGCTATGCGTGTCGATTCGAGAACAAGCGGAGGCGGACCGGGGATTCCCCGGCCCGCCTCCAAGAAAAGCTGGCTCGCGCCGCCGGTGGTTACTCCGCCACCGGGACGATCGACACGACGCGGCGACCGCGCATGGTGCCGAACTCCACCTTGCCGCCGGCCAGGGCGAACAGGGTGTCGTCCTTGCCGCGGCCCATGTTCAGGCCGGGGTGGAAGTGGGTGCCGCGCTGACGGACGATGATCTCGCCGGCGTTGACGCTCTGGCCGCCGAAACGCTTCACGCCGAGGCGCTGGGCGTTGGAGTCGCGGCCGTTCTTGGAGGACGATGCGCCCTTCTTGTGTGCCATGGTTCAGCCGCCCCTCTTACTTGTTTCCGCTGTCGATGGCGGTGATCTTGATCTGCGTGTGCTTCTGGCGGTGGCCCTGGCGCACGCGGTAGCCGGTCTTGTTCCGGTACTTGAGGATGTGGATCTTCGGGCCCTTGGTCTCCTCGACCACCTCGGCCTTGACCTTCACGCCCTCCAGCACCCACGGGTCGCTGGTGACCGAGTCACCGTCGACGAGCAGGATCGCGGACAGCTCGACTTCCTGGCCGGCGGGGGCGCCGGGGAGGCGGTCCACCTCGACGACGTCGCCGACAGCCACCTTGTGCTGCCGCCCGCCGCTCTTGACGATCGCGTACACCGCGAAACTCACTCTCTTCTCGTCGACTGTAGGTCGATCTAGGTCGATACCACGCGCTTTGACCAACTCAGCTGCTGGTCACAAGCGTCCGGCGCTTCTTGCGAGGCGCGAGACTGACGACCCATCGAGCCGATCATCATCCGGGCCGCCTCTGCTCGCGCAGGGGCCCTGAGGATGCGAGGCACACGTATCGCATGCCGAAGCTCAAGGGTACGGAAGTCCCCACCTCAGGGTCAAACTGAGGTCGGAGCGCTCCGGCCCGGGTTTCCACCGGGCCGGAGCGGTCCGTCAGCCGTGCGAGGCCGGCGGGCCCGCGGGGCGCTTGGCCGCGCGGCGGACGCGGAGGCCGCGGCGCTTCGGGGCCTCCTCGGCCGGCTCCGGTTCGGCGCCGGCCCGGGACGCCGCCGTGGGCTCCGCCTCGGCTTCGGCGCCGCCCGCGGTTCGGGTCAGGACCTGCCCGGCCTCCTCGGCCTCCGTCTCCTCCTTGTCCGCGGCGACGGCGCTGGTGACGCCGCCCGCGTGCGGGACGTAGAGGGTGTGGGCCTGCGCGTCGCCGACCGCGAGCCGCGCCGCGACGTCGGCCTCCTCGGCCGCCACCACGTCGCCGGGAGTCACGACCGGCGCCACCACGTGGGCGTGGTCGGCGACCTCTTCCACCCTGCTGTGCTCGGAGACCTCGACGACCTCGACGACCTCGGGGGTCTCGGGGCTCTCGGCGGGCTTGGCGGGCTTGGCGCCGTCGCCGGCCCCGCCGCCGTCCGCCGCGACCTTCGTCACACTGGTCACCGTCACGGGGCCGGCCACCGCCTGCTCGCCGTCGGCGAAGTCCCGGAACTCCTCCGGGACGCCGTCGACGTCGTACTGCGGCTCGAAGTGCTGCTGGCGGTCGGCGTGGCCGTGCGACTTGCGGCGCTTGCGGCGGCCGCGGCCACCCTCGTGCTCGTCGTCGTGGCCGGCGCCGGACTCGGCCCGGATCTCGCCGGCACGGGACTCGGCGCCGTTGCCGGCCTTGCCGCCCCTGCCCGGCTGGGCCTGGCCGCCCTGGCCCTTGCCGCCGCGGTCGTGCTGCGCCTCGTCGTGGCCGTGGCCGACCGGCACCGGCTCCATGTGCACCAGCACACCGCGGCCGTTGCACTTGTCGCAGGTCTCGGAGAACGCCTCCAGCAGGCCCTGGCCCACCCGCTTGCGGGTCATCTGCACCAGGCCCAGCGAGGTGACCTCGGCCACCTGGTGCTTGGTGCGGTCCCGGCCCAGGCACTCCAGCAGGCGGCGCATCACCAGGTCGCGGTTCGACTCCAGGACCATGTCGATGAAGTCGATGACGATGATGCCGCCGAGGTCCCGCAGCCGCAGCTGGCGGACGATCTCCTCGGCCGCCTCGATGTTGTTGCGGGTGACCGTCTCCTCCAGGTTGCCGCCGGAGCCGGTGAACTTGCCGGTGTTGACGTCGATGACGACCATCGCCTCGGTGCGGTCGATGACCAGCGAGCCGCCGGAGGGCAGCCAGACCTTGCGGTCCAGCCCCTTGGCCAGCTGCTCGTCCACCCGGTGCACGGCGAAGACGTCCTGCTCGGAGGTCCAGCGCTCCATGCGCGGGGCCAGGTCCGGGGCCACACCGCCGACGTAGTCGCGGATGGTGTCCCACGCCTGGTCGCCGGAGACGATCAGCTGGCTGAAGTCCTCGTTGAAGATGTCGCGCACCACGCGCACCGTCAGGTCCGGCTCGCCGTACAGCAGGGTCGGGGCCGAGCTGGCCGAGGACTGCGCCCGGCGCTGGATCTCCTCCCACTGCGCGGACAGCCGCTCCACGTCGCGGCGCAGCTCGTCCTCGGTCGCGCCCTCGGCCGCGGTGCGGACGATGACGCCGGCGTTCTCCGGCACCACGGCCTTCAGGATCGCCTTGAGGCGGTTGCGCTCGTTCTCCGGCAGCTTGCGGCTGATCCCGGTCATGGTGCCCTCGGGCACGTACACCAGGTACCGGCCGGGCAGCGAGATCTGGCTGGTCAGCCGGGCGCCCTTGTGGCCGATCGGGTCCTTGGTGACCTGGGTCAGGACCGCCTGGCCGCTCTTCAGCACGCTCTCGATGCGCTTGGCCTGGCCGGTGACGCCGGCCGCGTCGAAGTTGACCTCGCCGGCGTACAGCACCGCGTTGCGGCCCTTGCCGATGTCGACGAAGGCGGCCTCCATCGAGGGCAGGACGTTCTGGACCTTGCCCAGGTAGACGTTGCCGACGTAGGACGCCGACTGAGCGCGGTTGACGTAGTGCTCGACGAGGACGCCGTCCTCCAGCACGCCGATCTGGGTGCGGTCGCCGCTCTGGCGGACCACCATCACCCGCTCCACGCTCTCCCGGCGGGCCAGGAACTCGGCCTCGGTGATCAGCGGGGCGCGCCGGCGGCCGGTGTCCCGGCCCTCGCGGCGGCGCTGCTTCTTGGCCTCCAGGCGGGTCGAGCCGCGCACGCCCTGGACGTCGTCCTCCAGCACCAGTCCGCCCTTGCGGTCGCGGCTGCGGACCCGCGACTCGCGGACCTTCACCACGGTGTTCGGCGGGTCGTCCGGGCTGGCCTCGATGGCCTCGCCGCCGGCCCGGCGACGACGGCGGCGGCGCCGGCGGCTGGAGGAGGTGCCGCCCTCCTCGTCCTCGTCCTCCTCCTCGGCGGACTCGGACTCGGCGGTGGCGGCTCCGGTCGGCTCGGCGGCCTCGGCCTGCTCACCGCGGTTCCGGCCGCGGCTGCGCGTCCGGGTACGGCGGGTCGGGGCCGGCTCGGCCTCTTCCTCCTCCGGCTCCGCCTCCTCGGCGGCTCCGGCCTCGGCCTTCGCGGCCTTGGCCGCGGCCTGCTGCGCGGCGGCGGTGGTCAGGTCCGGCGCCTGGAACAGGACGCCGGCGGCGGCCGGAGCGGCGGCGCGGGCGGCGATGACGGCGCGGGCGCGGTCGGCCGGGGAGAGGCTGTCGAGGTCGACCTGCTCGGGGGCGGTCTCCTCGACCGCTTCCTCGGCGGCCTGCTCGGCGGCGGACTCGTCGTGGGCGGGCGGCGGACCGGCCGGGGCGCTGGCGGCGCGCCGGCGGGTACGGGTCTTGGCCGGCTTGGCCTCGGCCTCCGGCTCCGCCTCGGTCCGCGGACCGGCCTTCGGCTCGGCCTTGGCGGGCTTGCCCTCGGACTTCGCGTCGGCGGCGCGGTCGGCCTGCGCGGCCTGGTCGGCGCGTCCGGCCTTGGCCCGGTCGGCGCGCGAGCCCCGCTTGGGCTGCTCGGCCTGTTCGGTCGCCGCCTCCTCCTGCTTGGCGGTCTTGGCCGGGAGCTGCGGCGCCGCGAACGGGTTCGCGAACGGCGAGCTGAGGGCGGCGCGGGCCGCGGGCTCGGTGGTGGGCTCGGCGGCCGGAGCGGGCCGGCCGGTCGTGGCCGCGGCCTCGCCCGACTCGGCGGCCTCCGCGGTCTCCGACGGCTCGGCCGTGCGGCGGCTGCGGGTGCGCGAACGGCGCGTGGTGGGCTGGTCCGCGTCGGCTTCCGAGGCGGCGCCGGTGCCCTTCACCTCCTCGGCCTGGCCGGCGACCTCTTCGGCGTGCTCCGCACCCTCGGCGGCGGTCGAGCCGCCACGCGTGGCGGTACGCCCCTTGGCACGGGACGCACGAGTGGCACGGGACGGCGTACCGGTGGCCGCGGCCTCGTCCGAAGCCTCGGTGGCCTCACCGGCGACGGCGGCGCCACCCTCGGCGGCCTGCTGGGCACCGGCGTCCGGCGCCTCGTCCGCCTTCTTGCGGGTCCGGGTGCGGGTGGTCTTCTTGGCAGCGGGGGCGCTCTCGCCGTCCGCGTCGTCCGCCGGCTCGGGGGCGGCGACCTTCTTGGCGGCGGTCTTGCGGGCCCGCTTGGGCTTGGTCTCGGGCTCGGCCGGGGACTCGGCGCCGTCAGTGGACGCCGTGGCTCCGGCCGGCGCGGCGGACGTGTCGTCCGCCTTCGGCTGCGGCGGTCCGGCCGGGCGGCTGGCCGCCCGCCGGCGCGGGCGCTTGGGCGCCTCGCCGCCTTCGTTCGTCGCGGCCGTACCGGCCGCCTCCTGCAGGTCGCGCGTCTGTTCCGGCTCGTCGCCGGGGACGCCGTTGGGCTCGTTGTCGAGCATCCGGGCGGTTCTCCCGTCATGCCCCCCGGGCGCGCGCGAAGCGGTGCCCCACATCGTTCCCCCGGATACCGGGGCGATGGGCACAGCCAGCGAATCCCTGACAGATCCGGGTGCTCTGCGGCGCCACACAGGTGGCTGTTGTGGTCTTCACCTCGCCGATCCGGGGCCGCCCCGCCTCACGGGGGACCTTTGACCTGACGAGAAGTCTGGTTGGTTGGCGCTGCCGACGTCACCGCTCGGTCGTCGGCCCCGCGGCGGCCCGGTCCGGATCCAACGGATCGGACAACGCCTCCACGCTCACACTGGCCGCCGCCGCCTCGGAACCGACCCGCAGCGGGCCCTGCGCCAGCCGCGTCACCTGGGGAGGGACGGGCGGCACCAGGCCGGCCACACGGCCGAGTCCGGTCAGAACGTCGTCGGGCCGCACGGCGGGTGTCAGGTGCCGCACGACTAGTCGCAGTATCGCACAGGGGCGGTCCGCTTGCCCGTCACCCTCGCCGCCGACGCCCTCACCTGCGGAAACGCCGCCCCCGGCGGCGTCGGCCGCGATCGCCACCACAGCCGCCCGCGCGTCGAAGGACCGGACGCCGTTCTTGGTCATCCGCTCCACCGGCACCTCCCCCGCCGCCAGGAAAGCGGTGACCGCCCCCTCGGCCTCCTCCGGAAGCACCCCGGGCAGCCGGATCTCCCACACCGACGCCTCCAACCGCTCCATCAGGTTGGGCGTCGCGGCCTCCACCACCTCGAGGATGTCCAGGTCGGGCGGCAGCGACCCGTCCAACGCCGCGGCCAGCTCGGCGGGCACCAACGCCCGCGTGACCCCGATCTCGACGTACTCGGCCTCACTCGCCACCCCGGTCGGCGCGGCCCCGGCCCACGAGACCTTCGGATGCGGCGTGAACCCGGCGGAGTACGCCATCGGCACCCGCGCCCGCCGCAACGCCCGCTCGAACGCCCGCTGGATGTCACGGTGACTGGTGAACCGCAGCCGCCCCCGCTTGGCGTAGCGGATGCGAAGCTTCTGGACGGTCGGCGGCGGAGGCGGGCCTTCGGGCATGCGGGCCACGGAGCGGGTTCTCCTCGAGGTGCGGGTGCGGTGCGGTGGGCCGCGCGCGGGGCGCGGGGGTTGCTTGGTGCTGGCTGTCCAGGATAGCGGTCCGGGGCGGGTGGTCACACAGAGTGATTATCGACGTACGTCTGACTACGTCTTATGGCCTACAGCTCAGGGCTCACGGCTCACAAGTCACGGCTCACGGCAGAAGGCGGCGAGGGCGCTGTTTCGCGCCGTCGCCGCCCTCAGGTCTGTCTTCGGGTATTACCGCCTGCTTACCGCGGGCCGGGGTGCGCGCTCGGGTCGTTCTCCTTGTAGACCCACTGGCCGGGCTGCCCGATGAGATCGCCGACCTGGTTCTTGAGGCCGTCGTCGAGCACCGCCGGACCACCGAACATGATGGCGTCGGACACCGACCCCGAGGCGTTGCGAAGGTAGTCGGCCGTCTCGGTGGGCAACGCGGTCGGCCCGGTCAGCAGCAGCGGCCCCCCGACGGACCCGGCGAGGACACCACCGGCGAGCGCGTCCGGGAACTTGTAACCGGTCGCGATCCCGACCACCTGCGGCCCACCGAAGAACGTGTGCGCGACCAACGACGCGGTGACGAACCGGTCAGCACCGGCGACCGCCGGCCCCCCGGCCGGAGTCGCCGCGATGTGCACCGACTGCAACGCGGTGACACCCTGCCACCCGATCCCGTACACAGTGCGCTGCGACACCGCGTTGAGGAAATTGAGCGTGGCCTGCGGCATCGCCTTGTCATTGGTGAGCACCACCACGGTGTTCGGCCGCGACGCCGCAACCGCCCCGGCAGCAAGAGCGTCGGGGAAGTTCATCCCGGTAGCGGTCAGAATCGTCACAGGATCGTGGGTGTAAGTCGGCACGATCGTCTCAGCGACGTCGACCGCCGTCTCGAACCGATCCCGCCCACCGATCCGCAGAGGCCGGAACCCGGCATCAGCGATCTGCTGGAACGTATGCGCCGAAATAGCCTGCGTCTGCCCGAGCACATAAACGAAAGACCCCGGCTTCAGCACCCGCCGCATCTCCGCCAGCGTCCGCTGATCCAACGACCCGGTGTCCGTCAGCAGCAACGGCCCCTTACCACCCTTGAGCTGTCGCGCCAACGCAGTCCCGGACAACGCATCCGCAGCGATGTCAGAACGCGCGATGACCGCCATGTCCGCCTGCTTGTCAGCCGGCGGATGCGAAGCCGCGTCGGCGTAGGACCAGCGGGAGATCTGGATCGCGGTCTCGGTGCGGTCGAGCCCGTCGAGGCGCTCGACGAGGTTGACGGGGTTGGAGGCGGAGGGAGACTTGCTCGGGTCGCCGTTGGCCTGCCATGAGATGCGACCCAGATATTGGCCTGCCCCGATCTCCTTGGCGCCCGCAACCGGTTGCATGGTCATCAGCTCGCCGTTGCCCAGCGCGTTGAAGGCGATGGTGCTGCCGTCCGGCGACCAGGAGGCACGTACGTTCTTGACCGAGGATCCCTGGTCGTTAGTAAGCGGAGTCAGGTTTGAACCGTCGACGTTGACGATATAGAGCTGGGTTGCGGGTGTCGGCACCTGGCCGTCGAGCTTCGAGAAGACGACCTGCTTGGCATCTGGCGAGAGAGAGGGATCGCTCCCAGTGCCCGAATTGGCTATCGGCGAACCGTTGTCGGTACCGGAGTAGCCGTTGTAGATCCAGATTGCGGACGCATGGCTCTTCGCATCGATCCGCTGGAAGACGAGAACACCGTTGGCTCCACCTTGTGGCGCCGAGTCCTTGTCTCCCGGCTGGTGGCTGGCTGAAAGCTTGACCGGCGCGCTACCGCCCAGGCTGGGGACCTTGTAGAGGTCTCCGTTCAGTGCGTAGACAATGAAGCTGCCGCCGTTCAGCCACGTCGGGTGGGAGGCACCGTTCAAACCGGTGGCCACGACTATGAGGTCGCTGCCGTCGGCACGCACGCTCACCAACCGGCCGGACTCGTCCAAGTAGGCGACGCGGCTGCCGTCAGGCGCCCACTCGGCGTCGATGACCTTGCCCGAAGGCATGGTCTCAGTGGTCACACCACCCGCACTCACGAAGTGCAGCTGGTTGTCGCCCGTGGTCACCGTCAGTTTCCCGTTCATTCCCGGGAACGTGTGCGGCGTCGGTGTACTAGCACTGGCCGGCGCCGCCAAAGAAGTGGCTGCGGCGAGGGCGGTCGCGGCGGCGGTGGTGAGCTTCTTCGCGGACACCTTGTTCTCCCCTGTGCGTAGATCCGGGTGCTGAGATCCGGGGGGTCAGCCTATCCATCGAGGGGGCAGGGGTCTACCCTGCGCGATGTGGTGATTGCCGGGCGCCACCGGGGGCTAGCTGCGGTTGTGGGTGGGTGCGGACCATGATGGTCCTGATATCCGGAGCTTTGAGCTGGGGCTCGGTTGGTCAATATGCTGACTTGTTTCGGGTTTGCGAACCTCAAGGGCGGGGTTCGGGTTTTGATGCCGAAAGGGTCAGCAGGGCGAGGCCGACGAGGAGGCCCCAGAAGGGCGCGCCGATGCCGGCGACGGTGATACCTGACGCCGTGGTGACGAAGGTCGCTGTCGCTGCTTCGCGGTGGCGGGTGTCGGTGAGGGCCGTCGTGAGGGAGCCGCCGAGGGCGGGGAGGAGCGCGAGGCCTGCGACGCCCTCGATCAGGAGGGGTGGGGCGGCGATGAGGAGCGCGGTCGCCGTGGCGGCGCCCAGGCCGAGCAGGATGTAGAGCCCGCCTGCTGTGGTGGCGGCGATCCAGCGGCGGCGGGGGTCGCGGTGGGAGTCGGGGCTGGCGGCGAGGGCGGCGGTGATGGCGGCGAAGTTGATGGGGATGCCGCCGAAGGGGGCGGCGAGGATGCTGCCGGTGCCGGTGCCCATCAGGACTTCGCGGATGGGTGGCTCGTAGCCGTAGCTGCGCATGACCGCTATCCCGGCCAGGTTCTGGGAGGCCATCGTCACCAGGTACAGGGGTATCGCGAGGCTGATCAGTGTGCCGAGGTCGAAGCGGGGTGTGACGGTGGTCAGCGTGGGGAGCAGGCCGCCATCGAGGTGGCCGCGGGTGGAGGGGTCCAGCGCCAGTCCGATGAAGGCGGCGGCCAGGGCGGCGGGTACTGACCAGCGCTTGGCGAAGCGGCCCAGGATGGCCCAGACGGCGACCGCGGGAAGCGCCAGACGCGGCAGGTGCACCGCCGCCTGCGCCGATTCCAGGCAGATCGGTCCGATCACGCCCGCCAGCATCGCGGCCGAGATCGGTGCGGGAATGGCGGCGATCCAGCGGGTGAGAGTGCGCGAGTAGCCGGTGACCGCGATCAGCAGCCCCGCCACCGCGAACGCCCCCACCGCCTCGCGATAGCCGCTCGCGCCGCCATGCCCGGAATGCGTACGGCCCGCGCCGACGCTGACAAGGAGTGCGGCGCCGGGCGTGGACCACGCGATGCTGATCGGCATCCGGTGCCGGAGGCTGAACACGATCGCCGCCGCACCCATAAGGACGCATATGGTCAGCAAGCCCGACGCGGCCTGGCGTTCGGTGGCTCCCACCGCACGCAGGCCCGCGATCACGACCGCGAAGGAGCTCGAGAAGCCGACCAGCGCCGTCACGATCCCCGCGCCGAAGGTCGGCCCCAGTCCGGCCAGGCGGCCGCCGGCCTCCGACGTTCCCCTTATGGAACTCGGTGGTGACTCCGAAGACTCGATGGCACTCACGTCGACCCTCCCCTGTTCCGTATACGGAACAAGCTATCAGCTCGACTTCGTGTAAGTTGCCGCTTGTGGGAGACGGCACGGCGGCGGACTTCGCCACGCAGATCGGCGAGCGCATCCGACGCCTGCGGCACGAGCGCGGGGTCAGCCTCTCCGCCCTGGCCGCTGGCGCCGGCGTGGGCAAAGCCACCCTCTCCGGCCTGGAGGACGGCTCGCGCGGCAACCCGACCATCGAGACCCTCTACGCCATCGCCGGACACCTCGGTGTCCCCATCAAAGCGCTCCTCCCCGACCCGCCTCGCCCCGGAGACGCGCCGCTGGAGACGATCCATGGGACGGCCGTCTCGGCCTCTCTGTTGGAGACCTTCACGGATGCGGACGTGGACACCGAGCTCTTCCGCCTCCACATCCGCCCCGGCCACAAGCAGCTCTCCCCCGCGCATCCCCCGGGAACCCTCGAATACCTGACGGTCTTCACCGGCACCGCCCGCGTCGGACCACCGGACGCGCTCTTCGTCGTCCCACCGGGCGGCCACGTCTCGTGGGTCGCCGACGTACCGCACGTCTACAGCGCGATCGGCACCGACGACGTATATGCCAGCTTGCTGATCCGGACGCCGCGAACCGGCTGAAGAATCGGCCGAGGAATCAGCAACGACCAGCTGAGGCTCACTCGCCGCGCCGTCCACCGAACAGAGCGCGCCGAATGTCCCGCCGCGCCGCCCGCAACGCAGCGCGAACCGGCTCCGTGACCTCGTGCCGATACCAGGTCCGGACGGCCCGCAACCGACGGGCGACCGGCTGGGCCACAGCACGCAGTCCCCGCCCGACCCACTTCGCCGCGTCCCAGAAGCCCTTTGCCGCAAAGCGGATCGGTACCCAGAGCGAGTGCTGCCACAGCCAGACGAAACCGCGGCCGACCTTGGCGCCGACGCGTGCCGCGAAGTCGAAAGCCTGCACCAGGACCTGGAACAGCCCCACGATCCAGCTGCCGAAGAGCTTGAGCAGGTACCAGAGCCCGCGGCCCAGCAGGACGAGCGGTCGCGACAGGTAGTAGAGGCCCTGCACCAAGATGCGCCCGACCGCGCGGGCCGCAACGCCGATGGGACGCAGAACGAAGCGATAGATCTGCCGCCCGACCCAGCCGAATCCGTCCCGTACATACCGACCGACCGTGGCCAGACCTTGCCCGATCGGCGTGAGCACCGTGAAGTAGACCCACGTGGCCACGAAGCTGATCCCGTGACCGACCGCGTTCACCCCAGCTGCGACGGCACGAACCGTCGCGGCGATCCCGTGTCCGATCGGCGTCAGAACGACGCGGTAGAACGCAGCGAGCCCTCGCCCGATGACGACGAGCACCCGCCCCGTACCGCGTCCGATCCACCGCACCGGCCACCACAGAAAACGCGTCGCGGCCCAGCCGATGGCCCGTCCCACAGCACGGAACGGCCGCCCGAGCGCCGAGGCCGCCTTCCGGATCCCGCGACCGACGGCCTTCGCCGACTCCCAGGCCACCTGGAACGGCGCGATGACGATGACCGCCACGATCCGGATCGGCCAGCGCAACACCGTCCCGAGCCAGCCCGGGTCGTACTCGTCCTCGTCGTCCTCGTCGTCCTCGTAGACCCCGTCGTGTGCGTCGTGCGCGTCGTACGCACCTAGAGCAGCGGGTTCCGGCACCGCGACCCCCAGCCCGGGATCGGCTGCACCCAACTGCGCGAGATCGATCAGCTCCGCCTCGCGCTCGGGTATGCCGGCCTCCCGGTCCGGTGTCTCCTTCATGCCGACAAGATACCGACAGGTAGGGGGCCCTACCGGGGAGCTACCCCTCCCCGCGCAGCATCGCCGCCGCGCGCTCGGGACTGATGTCGTTCATGAACGCCCCGGCCCCGGACTCGCTTCCGGCCAGGAACTTCAACTTCCCCGGAGCCCGGCGCAGCGCGGCGAGCTGCCAGCGCAGGTGGGACTCGGCGCGGCCGGTCGCGACCGGGGCCTGGTACCACGAGCCGATGTACGGCATCGGCCCGTCGAACAGGGCGTCGAGCCGCTGGACGCAGTCCTTGCCGAGCGCGGCGAGTTCGTCGCGCTCGGCCGCCGTCAGCGCCGGGAGGTCGGGGACGTGGCGGTGCGGGACGATGTCCACCTGGAACGGCCAGCGGCCCGCGTGCGGGACGTAGGCCGTGAAGTGCTCCCCGACCGTGATGACCCGCGTGCCCTCGGCCTTCTCCTCGGCCAGAGCGTCACAGGCTACGCAGCCGCCTGTGCTCTCGTGGTACGCGATCGCCACGTCGAGGATCTTCTGCATGCGCGGCGGCACATACGTGTACGCATAGATCTGCCCGTGGGGATGGTGAAGCGTGACGCCGACCTCGACGCCGCGGTTCTCGAAGCAGTACACGTACTCGACGCCCGAACGCTGCGCCAGTTCCGCGGTGCGGTCCGCCCACACGTCGACGATGCTGCGGATCCGCGCCACCGGCAGGGAGCCGAACGACGAGGCGTGGTCCGACGAGAACACCACGACCTCGCAGCGTCCGGTGTCGCCGGCCAGTGACGGGAAGCGGTTCTCGAACACCGCCACGTCGTAGTCGGCCGCCGGGATCTCCGTGGGGTGCCCCGGCCGCGACGGGTCCAGGGGGCACTGGTCGGCGGCCGGAAGGAAGGTCCGGTCCTGGCGGTGCCCGGCGACCGTGGTGAACTCGCCGGTGAGCGGGTCGCGCCGGAGTTCGCTGGTGGTGGACACGGTCGGCAGGTCGCGCCGGTCAGGAGCGGAACGGTCGTGGCCGGGGGTCTCGTCGTAGTAGATCAGCTCGCGGCCGTCGGAGAGCTTGGTGACGGTGCGCGTCAGGCTGAGGTCCATGGGCGGGGCCTCCATCAGGCGGTCCGGCGCGCGCCGGCGGAGGCGACGGCGGGGAAGAACTGGGGCTCGGTGTATCCGTGCTCGGCGAAGGCGGTGCGGACGGCGTCCTGGACCGCCTCGAGCTGGTCGCGGTCCACCAGGGCGATGGCGCTGCCGCCGAAGCCGCCGCCGGTCATCCGGGCGCCGTGGGCGCCGGCGGCGACGGCGGTGGCCACGGCGAGGTCGAGTTCGGGGGCGCTGACCTCGTAGTCGTCGCGGAGGGAGGCGTGGGACTGCATCATGCGGTGGCCGAGCGGCGGCAGCGAGGAGTCCTCGTGGTTCAGGATGGCGACGAACTGCTGCACGCGGGCGTTCTCGGTGACCACGTGGCGGACGCGCCGCGCGGTGGTCTCGTCGAGGCCGACGGCGACCTTGGCGAAGGTCTCGGGGAGTTCGGCGAGCGGGATGTCGCGCAGGGCCCGGACGCCGAGGAACGCGGCGGCGCGCTCGCAGGCGGCACGGCGGTCGGCGTAGCCGTTCTCGCCGTGGGCGTGCGACACCCGGGTGTCGATGACGAGCAGCAGCGCGTCCTCGGCCGCGAGGTCGAAGGGCTGCGGCCGGACCTCGCCGCTGCGGGTGTCGATGAACAGCACCGCGCCGTCCTCACCGAACGCGGACGACATCTGGTCCAGGGGCCCGCAGGGGACGCCGGCGTAGATGTTCTCGGCGCGCTGGGCGTGGCGGGCGAGTTCGGCCTTGGTGAGGTCGAAGCCGGAGACGCCGGCCAGGGCCAGGCCGGTGGCGCACTCCAGGGCGGCGGAGGAGGACAGGCCCGCGCCGACCGGGACGGTGCTGGTGAGGTAGACGTCCGCACCGCTGACGGGGTAGCCGGCCTGCTGCAGGATCCAGGCGACGCCGACCGGGTAGGCGGCCCAGCCCTTGACGGCCGGGTCGGCGAGCGGCGACATGTCGGAGTCGTCGGCGCCCCGGGTGTCGGCGGCCGAGCCCGGGCCGACGAGGGCGTCGAGCGAGACCTCGACGGTCTCACCGAGCTGCGCGGCGTGCACACGCAGGATCCGGTCGGCGCGGGGGGCGGCGGCCGCGTAGCAGGCGCGGTCGATCGCCATGGGCAGCACGAAGCCCTCGTTGTAGTCGGTGTGTTCGCCGATGACGTTCACGCGCCCCGGCGCGGTCCACACGCCGGCGGGCTCGCCACCGAACTGCTCGGTGAACCCGCGCCGCACGGCGTCTGCGGACACGGCCGATCCGGTCTGACGGCTCACCGCCACCCCTCACCTACGCTGTTGCGATCCGTTTGATTCTGTTCGGATCTGGTGAGGTCAGGGTAGCGGTGAGATCATCCCTCCGACAAGCGAGGTCCAGGGAGGTGCCTCGTAGGCAAGATACCCAGGAGCCGAGGTACCTCGTAGACGAGGTACCCAGCAAGCGAGGTACCGGGCGGGCGAGGTATCTAACTGGCGCCTCGCACGAGATCCGCTCGGAGTCAGGTGCCGCACCATCTTCGACTAGCTCTGCAGAATGACCACCGAGGTACCTCGGAGGCGAGGTACCTCGGAGACGAGGTACCTCGGAGGCGAGGTCAGACCACCGTCAACGGCAGCAACTTCACCCCAGTCGGCCCCACCTGAATCTCCGTCCCCATCTGCGGACACACCCCGCAGTCGTAACACGGCGTCCACCGGCAGTCCTCGACCTCGGCCCCGCCGCCCTCGGCCGCCTCCAGCGCGTCCTGCCAGTCCTCCCACAGCCAGTCGCGGTCCAGGCCGGAGTCGATGTGGTCCCACGGCAGGACCTCGTTGTACTCGCGGTCGCGCGTGGTGTACCAGTCCAGCGACACCGGGGTGTCCGCCAGCGCGGTCTCGGCGGCGTCGGCCCAGCGCTGGTAGGAGAAGTGCTCGCTCCAGCCGTCGAAGCGGCCGCCGCGCTCCCACACCTCGCGGATGATCTTGCCGACGCGGCGGTCGCCGCGCGACAGCAGGCCCTCGATCACGCCGGGCTTGCCGTCGTGGTAGCGGAAGCCGATGGCCTTGCCGTAGTTCTTGTCGGCGCGGATGGCGTCGCGGAGCTTCACCAGGCGGGCGTCGGTGGCCTCGGCGTCGAGCTGGGCGGCCCACTGGAACGGGGTGTGCGGCTTGGGGACGAAGCCGCCGATGGACACCGTGCAGCGGATGTCGCGGGTGCCGGAGGCCTCGCGGCCGGCCTGGATCACCTTGCGGGCCAGTTCGGCGATCTGCAGCACGTCGTCGTCGGTCTCGGTGGGCAGGCCGCACATGAAGTACAGCTTCACCTGCCGCCAGCCCGCGGAGTAGGCCGCGGTGACGGTGCGGATCAGGTCCTCCTCGGTCACCATCTTGTTGATGACCTTGCGCATCCGCTCGCTGCCGCCCTCCGGGGCGAACGTCAGGCCGCTGCGGCGGCCGTTGCGGGACAGTTCGTTGGCCAGGTCGATGTTGAAGGCGTCGACGCGGGTCGAGGGCAGCGACAGCGAGGTGTTGGTGCCCTCGTAGCGGTCGGCCAGGCCCTTGGCGATGTCGGCGATCTCGGTGTGGTCGGCGCTGGACAGGGACAGCAGGCCGACCTCCTCGTAGCCGGTGGCCTTCAGTCCGGCCTCGACCATCTCGCCGACGCCGGTGATGGAGCGCTCGCGCACCGGGCGGGTGATCATGCCGGCCTGGCAGAAGCGGCAGCCGCGGGTGCAGCCGCGGAAGATCTCCACGGACATGCGTTCGTGCACGGTCTCGGCCAGGGGCACCAGCGGCTGCTTCGGGTACGGCCATTCGTCCAGGTCCATGACGGTGTGCTTGGCGACGCGGAACGGCACGCCGTGCCGGTTCGGGGCGACGCGGCGGATGCGGCCGTCGTCGAGGTATTCGACGTCGTAGAAGCCGGGCACGTAGACGTTGCCGGTGCGGGCCAGCCGCATCAGCACTTCTTCGCGGCCGCCGGGGCGCCCCTCGGCCTTCCATGCCCGCACGATGTCGGTGATGGCCAGCACCGCGCCCTCACCGTCGCCGACCACGGCGGCGTCCAGGAAGTCGGCGATCGGCTCCGGGTTGAAGGCCGCGTGCCCGCCGGCGATCACCAGCGGATGGTCCTCCGTGCGGTCCCCGGCCTCCAGCGGGATGCCGGCCAGGTCCAGCGCGTTGAGCAGGTTCGTGTAGCCGAGTTCGGTGGAGAAGGAGACGCCGAACAGGTCGAAGTCCTTCACCGGCCGGTGCGCGTCCACGGTGAACTGCGGGATCCCGCGCTCCCGCATCGCCTTCTCCATGTCCGGCCACACCGAGTAGGTCCGCTCGGCCAGCACGCCCTCGCGCTCGTTGAGCACTTCGTAGAGGATCATGACGCCCTGGTTGGGCAGCCCCACCTCGTAGGCGTCCGGATACATCAGGGCCCAGCGGACGTCGCAGGCGTCCCAGTCCTTGACGGTCGAGTTGAGCTCGCCGCCGATGTACTGGATCGGCTTCTGCACGTTCGGCAGGACCGCTTCGAGCTGCGGGAACACGGATACGACTGGCATCTGGATACTCGACCTTGGGCTTTCTGGCTCTCACCTGGCGAGAGCCGCGGCGGTGTGACGGCTGTCACGGCTCGGGCGCGCTGCGGCGCAGATCCAGCCTAACGCGTGCGCGCAGCGTGCTCTCCCGCGTCCGGTCCAGCGTCACCGTCCCGGGGACCGCTCAGTCCAGCGTCACCGCCGGCCGCGTCGACCGCAGCCGCACGTTCTCGATCAGCCCGATCGCGATGAAGCTGGCGAACATCGAGGAGCCGCCGTAGGAGACGAACGGCAGGGGGATGCCCGCCACCGGCATGATGCCCAAGGTCATGCCGATGTTCTCGAAGGTCTCGAAGGCGAACCAGCTGACCACGCCGGCGCAGACCAGCATGCCGAACAGGTCGTCGCACTGGCGGGCGACGGCGATGCCGCGCAGCAGGAGGACGGCGAACAGGGCGATGAGGACCACGCCGCCGACGAAGCCGAGTTCCTCGCCGGCGACCGTGAAGACGAAGTCCGTCTGCTGCTCGGGGACGTAGCGGCCGTTGGTCTGGGTGCCGTTGAACAGGCCCTTGCCCAGGACGCCGCCGGAGCCGATGGCCAGGCGGGCCTGGGCCGTGTTGTAGCCCACCCCCTGCGGGTCCAGGTGCGGGTCGGCGAAGGCGGCGAAGCGGTTGACCTGGTGCTGGGCCAGCAGGTGCAGCCGGGTGGCGGCCACCGCGCCGGCCGCGGCGGCGACACCGAGCAGGGCCAGCCACTTGACGCTGGTGCCGGCGAAGACCAGCAGGCCCGCGGTGGCGACCAGGATCACCATGGCCGAGCCCAGGTCCGGCAGCAGCATGATGATGGCGGTCGGCACGCCGGTCACCACCGCGGCGGCGGCGATGCGGCGCGGCGGGACGGCCTCGGAGACGTGCTCGGACAGCACTCCCTTGGCCGGCTTCAGGGTCAGCACCACGGCCAGGCCCAGCACCACCGCGACTTTCGCGAACTCGGCCGGCTGGATGGAGAAGCCGCCGCCGAGCACGATCCAGGAGTGCGCGCCGTTGATCGTCGTGCCCAGCGGGGTCAGCACGGCCAGCAGCCCGAGCAGCGCCAGCACGTAGTACACCGGTGCACAGGCCCGCACCCAGGCGTAGGACAGCACCGACGTCAATGCCATCAGCACCAGCCCGATGACCAGGTTCATCAGGTGCCGCTTCAGGAAGAACTGCGGGTCGCCGCCGGTGAGGCTGGTGCGCCCGCGGGTCGCGGACCACACCAGCACGGCGCCGTACACCGACAGCGCGAGCGCCGCGCCGGGCAGGACCCAGTCGAAGCGGCGCAGCCGGCTGGCGCGGCGGCGGGTCTCGGCGACCGGCATCGCGGCCGGGCCCTTGTTGACGGCGGGGTTCAGGGTCACGGGCGGGCCTCACACATCTCGGGGCTCGGGGTGGGGCACGAAGCGGCCACGGCTGCGGCGCTCATGTCGTCGGCCGCGGCGCTCATGTCGTCGGCTTCGTCGCGGCCGCTTCCTGCCCGTTCTGCCCGGTCTGGCCGGCCGGCGGCGGGGGCGGAGGCGTGGGCAGCGTCGTGGCCGGCGGCAGCGCCGGCAGCAGCCCGTCGGGGCGGATCGCCGGCAGCGCGGTCGGCAGCGTCCCGTGCGGGTCCGGCTTGCCCATGTCGACCCCGAACAGCGCGGCCAAGATCGCCGCCACCGACGGTCCCGAGGTCCCGACACCGGTGCCACCCTGGGAGACCATCATCGCCACCACGTACCGCGGCCCGGTCTCGGTCCCGGCGTACGCGACGAAGCACGACGTCGTCTGCTTCCCGTAGACCTCCGCGGTCCCGGTCTTGGCGTACGTCGGGATCACGTTCTGCGGCCAGCCGGCGAACGCCGGGCCCGCGGTGCCCTCGATCGCGGTGCCGTGCAGCGCGTCCTCCAGGAACGACAGCGTCGAGCCGGACAGCGGCAGCTTGCGGGTGACGATCGGCGGCAGGTCCTTCACCAGCTTGCCGTCCGGGCTGATCACCGCCCGGCCGATCTGCGGCTGCATCAGCGTGCCGCCGTTGGCGACGGCCGCGTACACCCGCGCCAGCTGCAGCGGGCTCACCAGGTCGCCGCCCTGGCCGATCGCCGAGATCACGGCGTCGCCGGGCTTGTACTGGTAGCCGTCGGCGCAGTTCTCCTTGGCGATCGCCTGCAGGTACTTCGCGCGATCCGGGTCGGAGCCGGTCAGCTCGGGGTAGCCGTTCTTGGCCCGCTTGCACCAGATGTCGTGCATCTTGTTCCAGGTGGCCTGCTTCTCGGCCCGGTCCTGGATGTCGCCGGCCGCCTCGCCGGGCAGGTCGATTCCGGTCTTGGAGCCCAGCCCGAAGGCGTGTGCCATGGTGGCGATCGGCTCGGCCGGATGCGGCACCGGCTTCATCCCGCCGTCCTTCTGCCACATGTCGAAGGCGACCCGGTAGAACACGGTGTCGCAGGAAACCTCGATGGCCCGCTTCAGGGAGATCGGCCCGAACGCCTCGCCCTCGAAGTTGGTGAACGACTGGCCGCCGTAGGAGAACGAGGGCGAACAGTCGTAGGTGCCGGTGCCGTAACCGTTCTGCAGCATCGCGGCGGTGGTCACCGCCTTGAAGGTGGAGCCCGGTGCGAACTGGCCCTGATAGGCCCTGGACAGCAGCGGGACGCCGGCCGCCTGGTCGCTCAGCGCCGCGTAGTCGGCCTGCGAGATGCCGCCGGTCCAGATGTTGGGGTCGTAGGTCGGGGTGCTGGCCATCGCCACCACCCGGCCGGTGCGGGCCTCCATCACCACCACGGCGGCCGAGTCGGCGACGTACGGCCGGCCGTTGGTCGGCGACGTCTGCGAGCGGGCCCGGGACACCGCGTTGCCCAGCTCCTTCTCGGCGATCGCCTGGATCCGGGAGTCGATCGAGGTCACCAGGTGGTCGCCGTTCACCGGCGGCGTATTGGCGACCGTGGACTGCGCGTGCCCCACGATGTCCACCGACACCTGGGTCACTCCCGGCTTGCCGCGCAGGTAGGAGTCGTACGTCTCCTCCAGCCCGGACCGCCCGACCACGTCCGAGCGCTGCATCACCTCGTTCTTCGCCGAGGCCTTGTCGAGCTCCTTCTCCGTGATCGGCGACAGGTAGCCGAGGATGTGCGCGGCGTTCAGATGGTACGGCGCCGGGAACCGGCGGATGGTGTCCGGGCCGGCCAGCACGCCGGGGAACAGCTCGTGCTGCTCCGAGATCGCGAGCGCCTGCTGCACCGTGACGTTGCGCCCGACCGGGATCGGCTGCAGCGGCGATCCGTTCCAGCACGGCTTGGGGACCTTGGGCGTGCAGGGGCGGATCTGGTCGGAGATCGCCTGCGGCGTCGTGTTCAGGACCGCGGCCAGGCGCGCCAGCGTGGCGGCGCCGTGGTCCTTGCCGCTCAGCAGGGTGTTGCGGTCCACGGACAGCGTCAGCGCCGATCGGTTGTCGACCAGCGGCCGGCCCTCGTCGTCGAGGATGTCGCCGCGGACCGCCGGGGTCACCACGGTCCGGACGTCGTTCGCCGCGGCGGCGTCGCGGAAGGTCTGGCCGGTGCGCACCTGGAGATACCAGAGTCGCGCGACCAGGGTGGCGAGCAGTGCGAGCACCAGCACCCGCAGCACCATCAGGCGGGTGTGGCGGCGGTCGGCCAGGCGGCTCTGCGCGGAGGCCATCTAGAGCACCTGCGTGCTGCCGGCCGAGGCGCGGCGGTTGAGCGTCTTGACCCCGGGCAGCTTGGTGTGCGAGCGCTGCGTGGGCAGACCGCGCGACTCGCCGCGGCTGAGCACGAAGCCCACCACCGGAACCACGAACGGGGCGAGGACGCCGGTGTAGAGCGCCGAGGCCGCGGCGGCGGCCGTCACGCCCTGGAACTCGCCACTCCCGACCGCGTAGTCCAGCGCCCGGTAGAGGAACGGCGCGAGGCCGGCCAGGCAGGCGACGCCCAGGATCGGCCGCAGGACCGTGCCGCGCACCGCCGGGGCGAGGCGGCCGGCCAGGTAGCCGGACAAGCAGAGCACGAACGCCTGGCTGCCGATCGCGTGCGCGGCCGGCGGGGTCAGGTCGGCGGCCAGGCCGAGCAGGAAGCCGAGGATCAGGGCGGCGCGCGGGCCGCGGACGAAGGCGACGGCGGCCACGACGGCCAGCAGCAGGTCGGGGGCGGCGAGCGGGAGGTGCACCGCGGTGAGCAGGAGGTCCTGCAGCACCAGGACCAGGGCCAGGCCGCACAGCAGCGCCAGGATGCCGGTGAGTCTCAAAGTTCTACGTCTTCCGAGTCGGAGCGGGGTGGGCGGACACGGCGGGTCGCCTCGGCGGCACCGGTCACAGCACCGGTCACAGCACCGTTCACAGCACCGTTCACAGCACCGGTCACGGCACCGTTCACGGCGCCGTTCACGGCATCGGGCACGCCACCGGCCAGGCCGGCGGTCACCGCGGCGCCGCTCATTTCGGCGGCACCAGCGCGTCGCGCGGGTCGGTGCGGGGCGGCGCGACCACGACGCCGATCAGCTGGAGCGCGCCGTAGTCGACGTACGGCTTCACGGTCGCGGTCCGCGTCAGGGCCCCGGGCGTGGGCTGCACCGAGGTCACGGTGCCCAGCGGCACGCCGGGCACGAACGGCGACCCGCCGGCCGAGCCGAACGTCAGCACCGGGGTCCCGATCGGGATGTCGGCCTGCGGGTCGTAGAACTGCACGCTGAACCCGGCCGCGCCGCCGCCGGTGGCCAGGCCCACCTGGCCGCCGCCGCCCGGGCCCCCGGCGCCGGGGGTGCGCACGCCGACCGTGAAGCGCGGGTCGTTGGCCAGCAGCACGGTGGCGGAGTCGGAGCCGACCGCGGTGGTGCGGCCGACCAGGCCGTCGCCGTCGAGCACGGTCATGCCCGGCTTCACGCCGTCCACGGCGCCGGCGTCGATGGTCGCCGACCACGTGCCCTGCTGCCGCGGCGAGAACGCCAGCACCCGCGCGGGGATGGTGCGGAACGTGCCGACCGAGGCGACGTGCAGCAGCTTGTCCAGTTCGGAGGCCCGGGCCCGGGCGTCGGCGGAGGTCTCGTTCAGCTCGCGCAGCGCGGCGTTGTCCGCCTTCAGCCGCGCGATCTGCTTCCGGTCGGCGTCGCTGTGCCCGAGTCCGTGCACGAAGGAGGTCACCGGCGTGGCCACCGCGGCGACCGTCCGCTGCACCGGGCCGAAGGCGGCCTCGCCGCCGGAGCGCAGCGGGCGCAGCGGCGACCGCGCGCCGCCCCGGGCGTCCACCGTGATCATGGCGAAGGCCGCCGCCAGCAGTACCGCCAGCAGCAGCCTCGTCCGCTTGTCGTCACGCACGCTCCCGTGCTACCTCCGCCCGGGACGGCGACGGTTGTTGAGCGAGCCGAGCACGGGCGCCAGTGCCTCGAACTCCTCCAGGCAGCGGCCGGAGCCGAGCACCACCGAGTCCAGCGGGTTCTCCGCGATGTGCACCGGCATGCCGGTCTCGTTGCGGATCCGCTCGTCCAGGCCGTGCAGTATGGCGCCGCCGCCGGTCAGCACGATGCCCCGGTCCATGATGTCGCCGGCCAGCTCCGGCGGGCACTTGTCCAGGGTGTCGCGGACCGCGTCGATGATCGCCGCCACCGGTTCCTCGATCGCCTTGCGGACCTCGGTGGAGGACAGCAGGATCACCTTCGGCAGGCCGGAGACCAGGTCCCGGCCGCGCACCTCGGCGCGGGTCTCCTCGCCGGCGTCCCAGGCCGAGCCGACCGTCACCTTGATCTCCTCGGCGGTGCGGTCGCCGAGCAGCAGCGAGTACTCCTTCTTGACGTACTGGATGATCGCGTTGTCCAGCTCGTCGCCGGCCACCCGGACGCTGAGCGCGGTCACGATGCCGCCGTAGGAGATGACCGCCACCTCGGTGGTGCCGCCGCCGATGTCCACGACCATGTTGCCGGTGGCCTCCTGGACCGGCAGGCCGGCGCCGATCGCGGCGGCCATCGGCTCCTCGATCAGGTGCACGCTGCGCGCACCGGCGGCGCTGGCCGCGTCCTCGACCGCGCGCTTCTCGACACCGGTGATGCCGGAGGGCACGCACACGATGACCCGCGGCTGGGCCAGCCAGCGGCGTTTGTGCGCCTTGCGGATGAAGTAGCGCAGCATCCGCTCGGCCACCTCGAAGTCGGCGATGACGCCGTCCTTGAGCGGGCGGATGGCGACGATGTTGCCGGGGGTCCGGCCGATCATCTTCTTGGCCTCGGCGCCGACCGCGAGCACCGCGCCGGTCCCGGTGTCCACCGCGACCACCGACGGCTCGTTGAGCACGATGCCCCGACCGCGTACGTACACCAGGGTGTTGGCGGTCCCCAGGTCCACCGCGATGTCCCGACCGATGACCGCCATCCCGGAGCCCATACGCGATCCCCATCTTCCGTCGCTCTGAGTTGTGCAGAAGTCTTACCGTTCGTCGCCAACCAGATGCTCTGAGTGACGCCTGCGATCGATCCTAACCAGGGTTATGCCCGATGCATCCCGGGGGATCCGATTCACCCCGAAGGTGTACGCCCGAACGGGTGAGAACGTTGATCTCAGCCCTCTGGGCGGCTCCCTCAAGGGGCGGGATCCGGGGTCTTCCGGTCAGTCATCCGGGATCGTCAGGGTGCGCCGCGGCCGTTGCCCCACCGACTCCAGGCGCCGACACACCCCGAGCATCGCGCCGGCCGTCGCGACGGCGGCGCCCACGGCGAGGGCCTGCGAGGACCAGTAGGCGGCGTCGCCCCGCACCGAAGGCGTGGTCGAGCCGTGGTAGCGCAGGGCGTAGCCGGCGCCCACGGCGAGGGCCGCGGTGGCCAGACAGATCAGGAACGCGTACATCAGCCGCTGCCCGAAAGTGCTCCGGGTCTCGCCGCGGGTGGGCAGCACCAACCCCAGCTGCGCCACCACCGCGAGGCCGGCGAGCCCGGCGGCGAGCACCAGCAGGTCGGCGGCGACGGCGTCGGAGAGCCGGTGCCAGTGCGCGGCCACGGTCGCCGCCCCGGCGATGGCGGCGCCGGGCAGGCCGAGCAGCGTCACCGGGACGTACCAGCGGCCGCTGACGACGATGATCGCGGCGCAGAACAGCCCCATCACGGCGGCGGCGTGGCCGGAGGGGAGGGTGTTCGGGGCCTGGAGCGCCGCGTGCCCGGCCCCGGCCGGCGCGCCGAGCACCGGGCGGCCGGGCAGCACGTCCTTCAGGATCCGGGCCCCGACGACGGCGGCGAGCCCGGCGAGCACCCCGCACACCGCGAGCAGATGGCGGCGGCGCAGCAGCCCGACCGCACCGATCACCGCCAGCGACAGCCCGAAGCTCTCGGCGCTGATCCGGTTGAGCCACCGGTCGGCCTCGGCGTACCAGGTGCCGTCGCGATGCTGCCGCGCCCCGGCCAGCGCGGCGTTCTCGAAGTCCTGGCCCCAGCGGGTCCGCACCGCGAGCAGGTAGACGAGGAAGACGCCGACGAAGGCGACGACCGCGGCGGCCAGCAGCCTGGTGCGCAACTCGCGGCGGGCACCGACGGTCGCGGTGTGGCGGTCGACGGCGAGAGCCGGTTGGTAGAGCATGCCGGGGACGTACCCGCTGAGGTGGGGCCGGGTAGCGGAGTTGACCTGAATGAGTGATCAAGTCCTTGACGGGAGGGTGGCAGCCCACGGTTGCGGCCACGACTACCGTGTTCCGCGCGGCGCCGGACGCCGTGCGCCGTGCGCCGGACGCCGTGCGCCGTGCGCCGGACGCCGTGCGCCGGACGCCGGACGCCGTGCGCCGGACGCCGGCCCGGGCTTCTCAGCCCTCGGCGCCGCCGGCCTGCGCCGCCTCGTAGGCCGCGTAGGCCGCGGCCTTCTCCGTGTCGATCTTGTGACCGGCCTTCAGGCCCCAATACCAGAGCAGGGCGAAGAAGCCGCCGATGAAGAACATGTCGACGATCACGAACCCGCCCAGGATCAGGGCCGCCTGGAGGACCCAGCCGATCTGGTAGGCCCAGGGCTTGCGCAGCATGCCGCACAGCAGGGCGGCCAGCGCCATACCGGGGCCGCAGATCGCCCAGACCGTGCCGGTGCCCAGGTCCGAGAGCTTCATCGCCACCAGGGCGAAGAACAGGATCACCAGGACCTCGAAGCAGAGCACCGAGGTCGCCATCCGTCGGACCATCACCGGTCGTCACCGCCGTACTCTTCGTCAGCCGTCTCGTCGCGGTCGCCGCCGCGCTCCCCGAACAAGTCGAGGTCGCGGTCGTCGAAGTCCTCCTTCTCGGCGTCCTCGAACTGGACGTCCTCGAAGGTGTGCCGGTCCTCGACGCGCTCGGCACGGTCCCGCACCAGCAGGGTACGCGCCTCCCCCGCGGTCACCACCGACCCGGTCACGATGACGCCGGCGCCGCTGGAGGTGCCGGCCGGGACGGCCGCCTCGGCCAGGCCCAGGGCCAGGTCGATCGCGTCGTCCAGGCGCTTGGCCTGGTGGACCCGGTCGGCGCCGAAGACCTCCGCGGCCAGTTCGGCGAGCTGGGCCGACGGCAGCGCCCGCTCGGTGGTGTTCTGGGTGACCACCACCTCGTTGAGCACCGGCTCCAGGGTCTCCAGGATCCCGGCGACGTCCTTGTCCCGCATGGCCGCGATCACGCCGACCAAGTGGTCGAAGGTGAAGTCCTCGGCCAGGGCCTGCGCGGTGGCACGGGCGCCCGCCGGATTGTGGGTCGCGTCGATGATCACCGTCGGTCCGCGGCGCACGACTTCCAGGCGGCCGGGCGAGGTGACCTTCGCGAACGCCTCGCGGACCACGTCCGGGTCGAGCGAGGTGCCGCCGCGGCCGGCGCCGAGGAAGGCCTCGACGGCGGCCAGCGCGGTGGCGGCGTTGTGCGCCATGTGCGCTCCGTACAGCGGCAGGTACACGTCGGTGTACTCGCCGGCCAGGCCGCGCAGCGTCAGCAGCTGCCCGCCGACCGCCTGCTGCCGGTCCAGCACGCCGTACTCCAGGCCCTCGCGGGCCACCGTGGCGTTCACCTCGGCGGCACGGCGCAGGATCACCTCGGCGGCCTCGACCGGCTGCTGCGCCATGACGACGAGCGCGTTCTCCTTGATGATCCCCGCCTTCTCGGAGGCGATCTGCGCGGGGTCGTCGCCGAGGATGTGCGCGTGGTCGACGTCTATCGGGGTGATCACCGCGACCTGGCCGTCGGCCACGTTGGTGCAGTCCCAGGTGCCGCCGAGGCCGACCTCCAGCACCGCGACGTCCACCGGGGCGTCCGCGAAGGCCGCGAACGCCATGCCGGTGATCACCTCGAAGAAGGACATCGGGAACTCCTGCGAGCCGTCCACGATGTCGACGTACGGCCGGATGTCCTCGTAGACCTCGACGAAGCGCCGGACCGGGATCGGCGCCCCGTCGAGGGTGATGCGCTCGTTCATCGACTCCAGGTGCGGCGACGTGAACCGGCCGGTGCGCAGGTTGAGCTCGCGCAGCAGGGTCTCGATCATCCGCGCGGTGGACGTCTTGCCGTTCGTCCCCGTGAGGTGGATGACCGGATAGGCCCGCTGGGGGTCGCCCAGGATCTCGGTCAGGGCCCGGACCCGTGCCAGGGTCGGGTCCATCTTGGTCTCCGGCCAGCGCTCCAGGAGCTCGCGCTCGACTTCCTCGTACTGCTCCTGGAGCTCCGGGTCGATGTTCGCCATGGACTCGATGGTTCCTTACTCCGGCCGGTTACGCGGACGGCAGGGTGTCGAGCTGCGCGCCCAGGCGCGCGACGTCGCCCTCGGCGTCGGCCAGCCGCTTGCGGATCTTCTCGACCACCGCGTCCGGCGCCTTGGCCAGGAAGTCGGCGTTCCCGAGCTTGGCGTTCGCCTGCTCGATCTCCTTGCGCGCCGTGGCCAGGCCCTTCTCCAGCCGCTTGCGCTCGGCGGCCACGTCGATCGTGCCGGACGTGTCCAGCTCGACCTTCGCGCCGGGCACGGTCAGCGTCGCGGTGGCGCTGAAGCCCTCCTCGGGGGCCGTGAGGCGGTTCAGAAGCCTGATCGCGGGCTCCTGCCCGGCCAGCTTCGCATCGGTCAGCGTGAGCCGTGCCGCCACCCGCTGGGTGTCCTTCACGCCCTGGTCGGTGCGGAACCGGCGGACCTCGGTCACCACGGCCTGCACGGCCTCGATCACCGCCTCGGCGCCGGCGTCCACCCGGGACAGGTCGGCCTTCGGCCACTCGGCGATCACGATCGACTCGCGGCCGGTCAGCGCGGTCCACAGCGTCTCGGTCACGTACGGCACCACCGGGTGCAGCAGGCGCAGCATCACGTCGAGCACGTGGCCGAGCACGGCACGCGCGGTCTGGGCGTCGGGGTCGTCGGCGGACACGCCGAGCGGCAGGCGGAGCTTCGACAGCTCGATGTACCAGTCGCAGACCTCGTCCCACGCGAAGTGGTAGAGCGCCTCCATGGCCTTGGCGAACTGGAAGTCCTCGTAGAGGGCGTCCACTTCGGCCACCACCTCGTTGAGGCGGGACAGGATCCAGCGGTCCTCGACGGTGAGCCGGTCCGCGGCCGGGAGCTCGGACGGCACGAAGGCGCCGTTCATCATCGCGAACCGGGTGGCGTTCCACACCTTGTTGGCGAAGTTCCGCGCGCCCTGGATCCAGTCGTCGGCGATGGCCTGGTCGGTGCCCGGGTTGGCGCCGCGCAGCAGGCCGAAGCGCACCGCGTCGGAGCCGTACTTGTCCATCCACTCCAGCGGGTCGACCACGTTGCCCTTGGACTTGGACATCTTCTTGCCGAACTGGTCGCGCACCAGACCGGAGAGGACCACCTTGTCGAAGGGCTGCACGCCGTCCATGGCGTACAGGCCGAACATCATCATCCGGGCCACCCAGAAGAAGATGATGTCGTAGCCGGTGTGCAGCACCGAAGTCGGATAGAACTTCTCCAGATCCGGGGTCCGCTCCGGCCAGCCCAGGGTGGAGAACGGCCACAGGCCCGAGGAGAACCACGTGTCGAGCACGTCGGTGTCCTGGGTCCAGCCCTCGCCGGCCGGCGGCTCCTCGTCCGGGCCCACGCACACGACCTCGCCGTTCGGGCCGTACCAGATCGGGATCCGGTGGCCCCACCACAGCTGGCGGGAGATCGTCCAGTCGTGCATGTTGTCGACCCAGGCGAAGTAGCGCGGCTCCATCTCCTTCGGGTGGATCTGCACCCGGCCGTCGCGCACCGCGTCGCCGGCCGCCTTGGCCAGCGTCTCCACCTTCACCCACCACTGGAGCGACAGGCGCGGCTCGACCACGGTCTCGCAGCGCGAGCAGTGCCCCACCGGCCGCAGCAGCTGCTTCTGGCCCACGATCCGGCCCTGCTCGCGCAGCGCGGCCACCACGGCCGGGCGCGCCTCGAACCGGTCCATGCCCAGGAACGGGCCGTGCACGGTGATGACGGCGTGCTCGTCCAGGATCGAGGGCATCGGCAGGTTGTGGCGCCGGCCGATCTCGAAGTCGTTCGGGTCGTGGGCCGGGGTCACCTTCACCGCGCCGGTGCCGAACTCCGGGTCCACGTGCTCGTCGGCCACGATCGGGATCCGGCGGCCGGTGAGCGGGAGCTCCACCTCGCGTCCCACCAGGTGCCGGTAGCGCTCGTCGTCGGGGTGCACGGCCACGGCGGTGTCGCCGAGCATGGTCTCGGCCCGCGAGGTCGCCACCACGATCGAGTCGTCGCCGTCGCCGTAGCGGATCGAGACCAGCTCGCCGGGCTCGTCGAAGTGGTCCACCTCGATGTCGGACAGCGCGGTCAGACAGCGCGGGCACCAGTTGATGATGCGCTCGGCGCGGTAGATCAGGCCGTCGTCGTACATCTTCTTGAACATGGTCTGCACCGCCTGGGACAGACCCTCGTCCATCGTGAACCGCTCGCGGGACCAGTCCACGGAGATGCCCAGGCGCCGCTGCTGGCCCAGGATCCGGCCGCCGTATTCGGCCTTCCAGTCCCACACCTTGCGCACGAAGGCCTCACGGCCCAGGTCGTGCCGGGACAGGCCGTCCTTGGCCAGCTCCCGCTCCACCACGTTCTGGGTGGCGATGCCGGCGTGGTCCATGCCCGGCAGGTACAGCGTCTCGTAGCCCTGCATCCGCTTGCGGCGGATGATCGCGTCCTGGATCGACTGGTTGAGCGCGTGGCCGACGTGCAGCGAACCGGTCACGTTCGGCGGCGGGATCACGATGGTGAACGGCTCCTTGTCGGAGGCCGCGTCGGCGGTGAAGTAGCCGTTCTTTACCCACCGCTCGTACAGCTCGCCCTCTACCTCTACCGGCGCGTAGGCGGTCGGCAGAGTGGTGGCGGCGCCGGCGGCAGCGCCCTGGGCGGCTGGATTGGTGGTCTCATTCACGGGTCAAGCTTAATGGTGCCCAGGTGGGGATTCCGCCGAGTATCCGGACTGCGGCTGGAGCGCGAGGTGCAAAACGGCGGTCCGCCGAAGCGAACCGCCGTCTGTCGTTCCGGGTGAGCGCCGACCGCCTAGGCCGACCGCTCCCGCCGCTCGTTGAGGTTCTGCTGCTGCCCGGTCCGCCGACCCTGCTCGTTGAAACCGCGCTGGTCCCGCGGCACCAGTGTGGGCAGCACGTGCTCGCGCACCACCTCGCCGGTGATCACCACGGTGCCGACGTCGGAGTGGCTGGGGACCTCGTACATCACCGACATCAGCACCTCCTCCATGATCGCGCGCAGACCGCGGGCGCCGGTGCCGCGCAGGATCGCCTGGTCGGCGATGGCCTCCACGGCGTCGTCCTCGAAGACCAGCTCCACGCCGTCCAGCTCCATCAGGCGCTGGTACTGCTTGATCAGGGCGTTGCGGGGCTCGACCAGGATCCGCACCAGGGCGGCCCGGTCCAGCTTGTGCACCGAGGTGACGACCGGGAGCCGGCCCACGAACTCCGGGATCATGCCGTACTTCAGCAGGTCCTCGGGCAGCACGTCGGCGAAGACGTCGGTGGTGTCGATGTCGTAGCGGGAGCGCAGCTGCGCGGTGAAGCCCATGCCGCGCTTGTTCACCCGGGCGTCCACGATCTTGTCCAGGCCCTCGAAGGCGCCGGCCACGATGAACAGCACGTTGGTGGTGTCGATCTGCAGGAACTCCTGGTGCGGGTGCTTGCGGCCGCCCTGCGGCGGCACCGAGGAGACCGTGCCCTCCAGGATCTTCAGCAGCGCCTGCTGCACGCCCTCGCCGGAGACGTCGCGAGTGATCGACGGGTTCTCGGCCTTGCGGGCGATCTTGTCGATCTCGTCGATGTAGATGATCCCGGTCTCGGCCTTCTTGATGTCGTAGTCGGCCGCCTGGATCAGCTTGAGCAGGATGTTCTCGACGTCCTCGCCGACGTAGCCGGCCTCGGTCAGCGCCGTGGCGTCGGCGATGGCGAACGGGACGTTGAGCATCCGGGCCAGGGTCTGCGCCAGGTAGGTCTTGCCGCATCCGGTGGGGCCGAGCAGCAGGATGTTGGACTTGGCCAGCTCGATGTGCTCGCCGCGGCGCCCGCCGCGCTCCCGCTGGTAGTCGCCCGCCTGCACCCGCTTGTAGTGGTTGTAGACCGCCACCGACAGGCTCTTCTTGGCGTTCTCCTGCCCGATCACGTACTCGTCGAGGAAGTCGTAGATCTCCTTGGGCTTGGGCAGTTCGGCCAGCCCCCGGGCGGCCGCGGGCTCGCCCGGCTCCTCCTCGATGATCTCGTTGCACAGATCGATGCACTCGTCGCAGATGTACACGCCGGGGCCCGCGATGAGCTTCTTGACCTGCTTCTGGCTTTTGCCGCAGAAGCTGCACTTCAGCAGGTCGGCGTTGTCGATGCGTGCCACGGTGGAGCTTCTCCTTCGTGAAGATCCCGGTGCTGGACTGACTACGACTATGACGCGCGGACGCGCTTCGTAGTCTGTCCCCCAAGACGGTACCGCTCATACCCCCGGCAAGGCGTGATGTACGTCGATCGCATCGCCGAGGACGGCCGTGGCACCGAATGATAATCCGACACCACGGCCCGTGGCGGGCGACCCCGCCGAATTCCCCGCGGCACAGCGCTCAGCTGAACGCGAGCGTCTCGGTCCGGGTGGTCAGGACCTGGTCGATGATCCCGTAGTCCTTGGCCTCCTCGGCGGACAGGATCTTGTCCCGGTCGATGTCCTTGTGCACGTCCTCCAGCTCGCGCCCGGAGTGCTTGGCCAGCATCTGCTCCATGACGCTGCGCATCCGCAGGATCTCGTTGGCCTGGATCTCCAGGTCCGACAGGTCGCCGCGGCCGCCCTCGCTCCAGGGCTGGTGGATCAGGATCCGGGCGTTCGGCAGCGCCAGGCGCTTGCCCGGGGTGCCGGCGGCCAGCAGCACCGCGGCGGCCGAGGCGGCCTGGCCCATGCACACCGTCTGGATGTCCGGCTTGACCCACTGCATGGTGTCGTAGATCGCGGTGAGCGCGGTGAACGAGCCGCCGGGGCTGTTGATGTAGATGGAGATGTCCCGGTCCGGGTCCATCGACTCCAGCGTGATCAGCTGGGCCATCACGTCGTTCGCCGAGGCGTCGTCGATCTGCACGCCGAGGAAGATGATCCGCTCGTCGAACAGCTTCGAGTACGGGTCCCACTCGCGGAAGCCGTAGCTGGTGCGCTCGCTGAACTTGGGGACGATGTAGCGGGCGTCGTGCTGCGGCCCGCGGTACTGCATGTCGTTCATATCAGGGTCCTCCGGGAAGGGCGGCCAGGGGGGATGTCGGGGCTGGGCCGGGGCGTCAGGACCCGGATGTGCCGCCGCCGCCGGGGACGTCGGTGGCGTGCGTCATGATGTCGTCGATGAGGCCGTACTCCTTGGCCTCCTCGGCGCTGAACCAGGTGTCGCGGTCGGAGTCCTTCTCGATCTTGTCCAGCGACTGCCCGGTGTGCCGCGCGGTGAGCTCGGCCATCCGCTTCTTGCTGCGCAGCAGCCGCTCGGCCTGGATCCGGATGTCCGCCGCCGAGCCGCCGATCCCGGCCGAGCCCTGGTGCAGCAGGATCTCGGTGTTCGGCAGCGCGAAGCGCTTGCCGGGGCTGCCGGCGGTGAGCAGGAACTGGCCCATGGAGGCCGCCATGCCCATGCCCACGGTCACGATGTCGTTGGGGATGTACATCATCGTGTCGTAGATCGCCAGACCCGCCGAGACCGAGCCGCCGGGGCTGTTGATGTAGAAGTAGATGTCCTTCTCGCTGTCCTCGGCGGTGAGCAGCAGCAGCTGGGCGCACAGCGAGTTGGCGATGTCGTCGTCGACCTGGGTGCCCAGGAAGATGATCCGGTTGCGCAGCAGCCGGTTGTAGACCTGGTCGCTCAGGCCGAGGGGGCTCTCTGCGCCCGCGCGGGCCGTCGGGGTCAGCGGCGTCGTCATAGGTTCACCCTGCCTGGTTCGTCGGAAGCGAATGCTCGGACCGCCGATGACGGGCCCTATCGGGGGTCTGATCGCCAGGTCCTAGGACGACCCTAACGCGCCGGTCCCCCGCCACGTCGGCGCCCCGGGTCTTGTTCGCTGACGGCATACGCCCGCGCCGCGGGCGGGGACGCGAAAGCCCTGCCGTGTTACCACGGCAGGGCTTTCGTATTACCGGAGCTTCCGGCTAGTCGTGCTTGTGCCCGTAGTGCTCGTCGTCCGGGGTGCGGCCGTGGCTGTCCGGGTTCTCGCCGTCGGTCTCCTCGACGTCGGGCTCGTTGATCTTCTTGACGTCGACCTCGTTGCCGGAGGCGTCCTTGACGGTGGCGGCCTCCAGCACCAGGTTCAGCGCCTTGCCGCGGCGGACCTCGCCGACCAGGGCCGGGATCTGGCCGGCCTGGGAGATCTGCTGGGCGAACTCGTCCGGGCGCATGCCGGCCTGCGACGCGCGCTGGATCAGGTGGTTGGTGAGCTCGCCCTCGTTGACCGAGATCTCCTTGTCGTTGGCCAGCTTGTCCAGGATGAACTGGGCCTTCACCCCGTCGCGCACCTCGGCGTCGAGCTCGGCGGTGTACTCGTCCTCGGTCTTGTCCTGGAGCTTGAAGAAGCCCTCGCGGGTCATGCCGCCCATGGCGATCTGCCGGTCCAGGGCCTCGTTGCGCCAGGCCAGCTCGGCCTCCACGACCGACTTCGGCAGCGGGATGTCCACGCGCTCCAGCAGGAC
This sequence comes from Catenulispora subtropica, assembly GCF_039531675.1. NCBI lineage: Bacteria > Bacillati > Actinomycetota > Actinomycetes > Catenulisporales > Catenulisporaceae > Catenulispora > Catenulispora subtropica. The sequence goes on along the minus strand of NZ_BAAAQM010000024.1, from coordinate 65,110 downwards.
CTCCAGCACCTTGTCCCGGGCCGAGGCGACCTGCTCGAACTGCTCCGAGCGCTCCAGCGTCTCGCGGACGTTGGCGCGGAACTCGTCCATGGTGTCGAACTCGCTGGCCAGCTGGGCGAACTCGTCGTCCAGCTCCGGCAGCTCGCGCTCCTTGACCGCGGTCACGGTGACCTCGATGGTGGCGTCCTCGCCGGCGTGCGAGCCGCCGAGCAGCTTCGAGGTGAACGAGGCGGTCTCGCCGGCCTTCTTGCCGATGATCGCCTCGTCGGTGCCCTCCACCAGCTGGGTGGAGCCGACCTCGTAGCTCATGCCCTTGGCGGTGCCGTCCTCCAGGACCTCGCCGTCGATCGAGGCGGTCAGGTCCAGCGTCACGAAGTCGCCGTCCTGGACCTCGCGCTCGACCTCCTTGAGCGAGCCGAAGCGCTTGCGGATCAGGTCGATGCGCTCGTCCACGGCCTCGTCGGTCACGGTCGCGTCCTCGACCTCGACCTCGATGTCCTCGTACGCCGGCACCTCGAAGTCCGGGCGCACGTCCACCTCGGCGGTGAACTTCAGCGTCTGGCCCGGCTCCAGCTCCTGCAGGTCGACGTCGGGCTGCCCCACGACCTCGATCTTGTTCTCCTCGACCGCCTGGCCGTAGAACTGCGGCAGGGAGGCGTTGATGGCCTCCTCCAGGGCGGCGCCGCGGCCGAAGCGCTGGTCGATGACCGCCGCCGGGACCTTGCCCTTGCGGAAGCCCGGGATCGAGACCTGCTCGGCGATCTTCTTGTAGGCCGCGTCGAGGCTCGGCTTGAGCTCCTCGAACGGGACCTCAACGGTGAGCCGGACCCGGGTCGGGTCCAAAGTCTCGACAGCGCTCTTCACTGCTGCTCTCCTTGCGGCGCTGCCGGCGCCGGCAGCCTCGAGTCATGGCGCGACGTCGCGCGTGGACGGGATACGAAGCCCCATCGTAACCCGGAGTGCCGCCCCCGAAGGAAACGGTCCCGGAACTCGCTAGAGCTCTCTTTGGTAGCACTGGGAGGTCGGGTCATCCGCATAAGCGCCGAAGCAGGGGACCCGGGCGTAGCCGGAGCGCTCGTAGAACCGGATCGCGGCGGCCTGCCGAGGGCCGGTCTCCAGCTTCAGGGTGGTCCGGCCCCGGGCCGCGGCCCCGGCCTCCAAGGCGGACAGCACGGCGCTGGAGACCCCGCGGCCGCGCCAGTCCGGGACCACGTACATGCGCTTGATCTCGGCCGCCCCGGGCTCCAGCGGCCGCAGCGCGCCGCAGCCCACCGGCGCCCCGCCGGCGTAGGCGACCACGAACAAGGCGATGTCGGCGGCGGAGGGCGCGACGCCGGGCTCGCTGTCCGGGCCGTACATCTCCTCGATCTCGGCCCGCTGCGCGGCCCGGAGCGCGGCGGCTTCCGGGTCGTCCCACGGGACCTCTTTGACGACGATGCTCGGGGGGATCACGCCGTCCAGTCTGGCTCGGGTGTGTGTCGGGAGTGTTTCCGCGTCAGTTCAGGATCGACTGCACCGTCATCACGGGCATCATGACCAGCAACATCGCCCCCAGGAGCCCCAGGAACAGGAACACCGCGGCGTTGAAGCGGCTCAGCGGCCCGACCGCGAAGTCGGCCTCCGAGGGCAGGTACCGCACGTCGGCGGTGTCCCCGACGGCCAGGGCCCGGCTGGACGCGTCGGCGTGCCGGTGAGTGACCCCGTCGGGGGTCGCGTACTCGAAGACCGGATAGGTGAACTCGCTGTTGTGGAAGGCGACCACGGCTGCGACGGTCGCCTGGGCCCGCTCGGCCCCGTCGCGCAGCCGCCACCGCAGTCGCATCGCCCTCAGATAGTCGGTGCGCAGTGCGGCGGCGGCCAGGCCCGTACCGAACGCTGAGGTGAAGGCCCCCATCACGAGGTCGGCGTAGCCGGTGGGGCGGCTGAACGCGGTCGCGAGGATCACGATCGCCTCCATTATGTAGAGGAGGGCCGCGATCAGCACATACCGAGTGCCCTTGGCCGTCGCAGACCATTTCCCGGCCATCCGCCGCCCTCCCCTTCGCTCGTCCACCACGCTCGTCCCCCGGCGGTGGTCACAACCCGTGGCCGTGATGGTAGCCGTCATCCTGCCCGCGTCGAGACCTCCAGGCTCTCGATCGTCATCGGCCGGCCGCTGACCGTGGCCGCCCCGGGGCGCTCGGCAGCCGGACCGCCGACCGAGCCCGGGAACGTGCCGCCGACCGCGACGTCGAAGACCACGAAGAAGCCGTGGTGGACGGCGGCGTCCCAGGTGGCGGCGTCGACCCGGGCGGCGTCGACGCGGAAGACCTCGGTGCCGTCGATCGACCAGCGGATCTGTTCCGGGCTGCGCGAGCGGTCGACCTCCACCGCGTACTCGTGCGGGCCGGAGGCACAGGCCGGGCACGGGTGCTCACCGGAGCTGACCCCGCCGGGCTCGCCGCAGGGCCCGGTCGGCAGAGCGCCGCAATGCAGGGTGGACCAGATCGAGGCCCGGCCGTTCAGGGCCTCCAGGACGTCGATCTCACCGCCCCCGGGCCACGGGCGCGTCCCGTCGCGGACCCCGCTGCCGAGCAGCCAGAAAGCGGGCCAGTAGCCGGCGCCGTTCGCGGGGGTGACGTCCGGCAGCGTCACCTTGGCGCTGAGCCGCAGGACGCCGCCGGGTGGTGCGGCGAAGTCGGAGCGCCGGGTCTCGACACGGCCCGACGTCCAGGTGCCGTCGGTGCCCCGCAGCGGGGTGAGGCGCAGGGCGCCGTGGCCGTCGAGACCGACGTTCGCCGGGTCGGCGCTCATCGCCTCCACCTCACCGGTGCCCCAGTTCGGCGCGGGGCAGCCGGGATAGCAGTGTCCGGTGTCGACGATCCAGTCCTGCTGGGGCAGCGGAGCCCCCGCCGCCCCGCGGAAGTCGGCGGTGAACACCGTCTGCCAGGGCTTCGCGAACGGCAGCTGGGCCGCCAGCCGCGGCGCCATGAGATAGGCCGCGGTGTTGGTGAGGTGCGAGTCGTCGCGGTAGAGCAGGACGCCGTCCAGCACTGCCGGGCAGGTGGTGTCCGGACACAACAGGGAGCTGAAATCGACCGGTGTCACCCGGGGATCGATCGCGAGCGGGTCCACCGCGAGCGCGTCGCCGCGGCGGAACGCGCAGTCCTTCCACTGCTCTTGCGCACCGGAGACGCAGACCGGGATGTCGGTGTCGGGCTTGGGCGTGTCCCGGATGCCGGCGATCGGGACGCCGAGCGCCGCCAGGCTGGTCAGCGGCCCCTCCCAGGCCTCGGCGGTCGTGGCGGCCGGGGCGTACCAGTCGAGCTCGGACACGATGATCAAGGCCGGGCGCGTCTCCCGGCGCAGCTGCTCCAGGACCGAGGCGCGCCAGGTGTAGCACTCCCGGTAGTCCCGGCCGAGGACCGGGCTGGTCACCTTCAAGTCGGCGAAGGGGCAGCCCTGTTTGACGCGCTCCTCGACGGCGAGGTGGCGGTCGGCCGCGACTCGGCTGACGGCGGAGAACCACTGGCCGGCGTGGGAATCGCCGATGAGGACGATGCGGCCGGCCGGAAGCCCGTCCGGGGACGGCGGGTCGAGGTCGCGGACCAGGCCGGTCGCCGTGGGGCTTCCCGGCGGGGCCGGCCTGAACAGGCACAGCGTGCTGACGGCGGCCTCGGGGGCCACCTCGCAGCCTTCGTCGGGCGGGAAGTCCTTGCGGGCTTGGGCCGGACTGGGCACCGTGGTGCCGCCGGTGCGGGCGGCGGCCGGGACCGCCAGCAGGTGCGGACCGGCCGGAGCCGCGGTCGGCAGGGCCCTGACGTCGAACGGCTGGGCGTCGCCGAGGGTCCGCGCGGCGCCGGTGCCGACCACGAGACCGGCGGCCAGCGGGAGCATCACGGCCGTCGCGCCGATCGCCAGGCCGCGCCGGGGCGTCGAGGTGATGAGCTTCGAGAACCGGAGCGGCTGCTCGACGAGGCGCATCGTGGCGTAGGCGGGGACGGCCGACAGAGCGGCCAGCGCCGCGGCGGTGCCCCAGGCCAGATCGCCCCATTCCGCCTGCGCCAGCACCAGGATCGGCCAGTGCCAGAGGTACAGGGCGAAGGAGAGCCGGCCGACGGCGCGCGCCGGGCGGATCGCCAGCAGAGACGGGATCGAGGCCTTCGGGTACTCCCCCGCGCCGGCGAACAGGACGAGGACCGTTCCGGCGACCGGCATCAGCGCCGCCGTTCCCGGATACGGGGTCCGGGCGTCGAAGGCGACGGTCGCGGCGAGCACGAGGGCCAGGCCGGCGAATCCGGCGGCGGTGCGGACGTGCCGCAGTCCCACGGTCCGGCCGGAGACGGCGACGGCGAGGATCGCTCCGGCGCCGAACTGCCAGGCGCGCGAGGGCGAGCCCATGTAGGCGAGCGGCGCCGAGGTGGTGGTCCAGTGCAGCGACAAGGCGAGCGAGACCGCGGACAGGAGCAGGATCTCGGCGAGCACGAAGGCGCGGACGGAGCTGCGGCGCCGGCGGGCGGCGACGATCGCGAGCAGGACGAGGGGCGCCCACACGACGTAGAACTGCTCCTCGACGCCTAGCGACCAGTAGTGGAGCAGCGGGCTGGGGGCGCGTGAGGCGGCGAGGTAGTCGGTCTGGTCGGCCACGAAACGCCAGTTGCCGCCGTTCAGCGCGGCGGTCAGGAGGTCGTAGGCGACGTCGTGCTGGCGCAGGGGTGGGAGCAGGATCCAGGTCGCGAGGGCGGTGAAGAGCAGCACCACACAGGCCGCGGGCAGGATCCGGCGGGCTCGGCGGGCGTAGAACTCGGAGAGCGAGAAACCCTGGCGCCCGAGAATCTGCCCGGTGATGAGGAAGCCGGAGACGACGAAGAACACGTCGACGCCGACGTAGCCGCCGGCCATGCCCGGCACCGCGGCGTGGAAGCCGAGCACGGTCAGCACGGCGACGGCGCGCAGTCCTTCGATGTCGGGCCGGAAGTCGCGGTCGGCCACGGTTCAGCCCAGCCAGGGCAGCATCGGGCGGAACACACCGGACGCCACCGCGCCGCCGAGGAGGAGGGCGAGGGTGATGGCGAGGGCTTCGGGCCAGCGGAGGCGGTGGTCGGGGGTCGGGGTGGGGGCTGCGGGCTCTTGGCCGGCCCCCATTGCGGGTGGGGTCGGTACGGCGGCGTTTCGCTGGGCCGGTAATAAGTGGGATGAATCGCGCTCGACGGCGGGCTCGCCAGCCGCGGCGCTCGTGCTCCCACTCGCGCTCGTGCTCGTGCTGGTGCTCGCGCTCTCGGCCACACGGTTGTCGGTGGTGCGGGCGGTGCTCACTTCGACTCCTTCAACACGGGCGCGGCCGCGCGGCGGGCACCCAGCGTCGGTATCAGGTCCTTGATCAGCGGCGCGGTGAGGTACACCGTCACCGCCACGTACACGGCCACGCCCCAGAACCGGGCCGGCCCGAAACGCGCGAGGTCCGCGGCCAGCGCGGCCACGGCCGCGCCGGTCGTCGCCCCGAGCCACAGCACCGCCAGGCGGGCGATGTCGCGCGCCAGCTTGGAGCGGCCGCCGCCGGCTCCGGTCGGCACCCAGTCGGCTCCGCGGCCGCGGAGCGTGTGCAGCAGGGCGGCGCCCGCGGCGAAGGCCACGAGGTAGTTCGCGCGGATCACCTCGATGCGCCAGCGGCTGCGGGAGACCGCGGGCAGCAGCACGAACCAGACCCACAGAGGGGCCAGCAGCGGCAGCACATGCCAGGGCCGGATCTGCTCGGGGCGGGCGGCCAGCATGAGCAGCGGCGGGAGCGGAGCGGCGAAGACGTTGACGGCCATGACCACGTAGCCCAGGACGCCGTTGTAATAGCAGACGCGGGTCCGCCATGCGGCACCGACGCGCTTGAGGTCACGGCCGGTCAGCAGGTGCAGGTTGCCCATCGCCCAGCGGTACTGCTGGTTGACGTAGGACGGCAGGCTCTCCGGGGAGATGCCCTTGGCCACCAGCACGGGCACGTACTGGGTGCGGTAGCCGTGGCCGAGCATCTCCAAGCCGGTGTACATGTCCTCGGAGTGGTCGAGCTTGGCGAAGCCGCCGATCGCGTCCAGCGCGGCTCGGCGGTAGACGGCGTTGCTGCCGCAGCAGATCGCGGCGTCGGCGGCGTCACGCGAGGGCTGCACCCAGCGGAAGAACCACTCCTGGGCGGCGCCGGCCGCGCGCTGGAGCCAGGACATGGTCTCGTCGGTGTCGAAGAACTGAGGGCTCTGGACGATGCCGACCGCGGGGTCCGCGAGGTAGGGAACGAGGTGGTCGAGGAAGTCGGGGCGCGGGCAGAAGTCGGCGTCGAGGATGGCCACGACCTCGCCGTCGGCGACGGTGAGAGCGTGGTTGAGGTTGCCGGCCTTCTTCAGGTGTCCGCGATCGGGGCGGACGACGTAGCGGAACCCGTACTCGCGGGCCAGGGCGGCCACCGCCGGGTTGGCGGCGTCGTCCAGGACGTACACGGCGAGCGCGCCGCGCCAGCGGACGCGGGCGACGTGCTCGTAGGCGTTGCGCAGGACGTCGAGCGGCTCGCCGCAGGTCGGCAGGAACACGTCGACGCTCGGGACCCGCTCCGGCTGCCAGGCGCGGACCAGGACGTCGTGGCCGGCGCGGGTCAGGCGGCGCTGCTTCTGGCCGTCGGCCAGCGAGAACGCCAGGCCCGCCAGGTTCAGCGCCAGAACGCCGAAGAAGACCCAGAGCAGCGGGGTGCGGAGCGAGAAGAAGAACAGCGTGATCGCGGTGAAGATGAACGACAAAGACGAACAGAGCAGGACCCAGCGGCGTTGCGGGCCGAAGTACCAGTAGAGCTCGTCGTCGTCGGGCGGTGCGGGCAGGAACGGTGTCTGTGTCGCGGTGAGCGTTGTGCTCGGCGCCATGGCCGATGGTCCCCCTGTGATTTCGTGCATTGACTCACCGCCACGATAGCCCACTGGTCTAGACCTGTTGGCGACGCCCGCGTGAACGGGCCCTGAATCGCGCCCCGTGACGTTGATCACGCCGGAATGCCAAGAGCTTGATGAATTCGCTCGATCCGACGTCGGATCAGCTCCGCCGGCACCCCTAAAAGACCACCCTGACCTGTGGTGCCACCGGGGTGAACAAAGGTGCGCACCGTACGTCACGACGCGAGTTCGCAACGTCAGGACACGAACGTGTCACAGAGTCCGGGTCCGGCTTGTGGCCGAGGTCCTGACGTGGATAGACACGTGGTTCGTCCCTGAAGATTTCATGAGTTCCGCTGCGTTTCGCGCGGAACGTCGGGGGCTTCAGAACACAGGGGAAAGGGACTTCATCTATGCCGAACGCCGCACACCGGCGGCGTGTCCAGGCGCTCGCCACGGGGGCGATAGCCATGGTCGCCGCGGCCACGCAGGCCATGCCGGCCCAGGCCGACGACACGCAGCACAGCAAGCACAACGACAAGACCCTGAACAACGCGCACCCGGCGTGGGCGACCGCCGACAAGGACCGCGGCGCGGTCCCGGCGTCGCAGACCATCACCACGCGCGTGTTCCTCACCGGCCAGGACGACGCCGGTCTCGCCGCACTGGCGAAGGACGTGAACGACCCGAACAGCCCGAACTACGGGAAGTTCCTGACGCCGGAGCAGGTCAAGCAGCAGTTCGGCGCGACGCCGGCGCAGGTCGCCGCCGTGCAGCAGTGGCTGAAGGACTCCGGCCTGACGGTGACCTCGGCGTCCACCAACTGGATCGACGCCAAGGGCCCGGCCGAGGCCGTGCAGCGCGCCTTCGGCACGCAGCTGAAGAACTACCAGCGTCCGGACGGCTCCGTCGGCTACGCCGCGTCGTCGGCGGCCGTGGTGCCGGGTGCGGTCGCGAACTACGTCTCGGCCGTCTCGGGTCTTTCGCAGAACACGATGATGGCGCACACGGACTCGGTGAAGAAGCCGGTCGCCACGCCGAACAACACCGTGACCCCGAACGCCGGCGCCCAGAGCTGGTGCGGCGCGTACTGGGGCCAGTCGAACGTCACGGGCCTGCCGGCCACCAGCAACGCCACCACCCCCCTGCTGCCCTGCCCCTACACGGCGCAGGACCTGCGGTCGGCCTACGGCCTGACCAAGACCGGCAAGGGCGCCACGATCGCGGTCGTGGACTGGTACGCGGCCCCGAACATGATCGACGCCGCCAACCAGTGGTCGAGCCACAACGGTGTCCCGGCCTTCCGGTCCGGCCAGTACTCCGAGTACTACAACCAGGGCGCCTGGAACAACACGGACGCCTGCCCCGACGCCGGCGGCGAAGAGGCGCTGGACGTCGAGATGGCGCACGGGCTGGCCCCGGACGCCAACGTCGTCTACGTCGGCGCCAACTCCTGCACCGACGCCGACCTGATGGCGGCCGAGCAGCAGATCGTCGACCAGCACCTGGCCGACGTGGTGTCCAACTCGTGGGGCGCCATCATGCACGGCAAGGACGGGGACCAGGACCCGGCCGTGATGGCGCAGTACGACCGGATCTTCCAGAAGGGCGCCGCCGAGGGCATCAGCTTCACCTTCTCGACCGGCGACTGCGGCGACGACGACCCGGCCAACAAGGCCGGCGGCGCCGTCAACTGCAACGGCAACTCCGCGCGCAGGCAGACCGAGTGGCCCGTGAGCTCGCAGTGGGTGACCGCCGTCGGCGGTACCACGCTGGCCACCAACTCCGGCGGCGGCTACGCGTGGGAGGTCGCGATGGGCGACCACCGGGCCACGCTGAACGGCGGCTCGTGGAGCTCGCCCCCCGGCCACCTCCCGTTCTTCTTCGGGGGCGGCGGCGGCACCTCCGAGGACATCACGCAGCCGTGGTACCAGGCGGGCAAGGTGCCGGCCGGACTGGCCAACACCACGTCCGCGGGCGTGCACACGACCCGGCCGATGCGCGTCCTCCCGGACGTGGCGATGAACGGCTCGCTGGCGACCATGGTGCAGGTCGACACCACGGAGTGGGACGGCGCCAACAACCGGTGGCTCGAGACGAGCATGGGCGGCACCTCGGTGGCCGCGCCGGAGTTCGCCGCGGTGCTGGCGGACACCAAGGAGGCGGCCGGCCACGCCGTCGGCTTCGCCAACCCGTCGCTGTACGCGCTCAACAGCAGCGCCTACCACGACGTGACCTCGCGCCCGGGCATCACCGAGGGCGTGTTCAGCGGTGGCAGCAAGAGCGAGCTGTACCAGGTCGGCATGGACACCTCGCTGACCGCCACCCCCGGCTACGACAACGCCACCGGCCTCGGTTCGCCGAACGCCGGCTTCGTCGACGCCCTGGCCGCGCAGAAGCCCCCGGTCGGCAACCCGGCCGGCCCGGCGGTGAGCCGCGTCGCCGGCGCCACCCGCTACGAGACCGCGATCGCGGTGTCGAAGCAGGCGTTCCCGGCGGCCGGGTCGGCCCCGGCGGTCGTGCTGGCCGTCGGCGAGAACTTCCCGGACGCGCTGGCCGGCGTGCCCTTCGCCAAGTCGAAGAACGCCCCGCTGCTGCTGACCCCGAGCAAGGGGATGGACGCGGGCGTGGCGGCCGAGATCAAGCGGGTGCTCGCCCCCGGCGGCAAGGTGTACGTGCTCGGCGGCGTCAACGCGGTCAGCCCGGCGGCGGTCAACGCGCTGAAGCTGCCCGCGAGCCAGATCCAGCGGATCGCCGGCGCCACCCGCTACGAGACCTCGGTCGCGATCGCCCAGGCCATGGGCAACCCGAAGAACGTCGTGGTGGCCACCGGCAAGAACTTCCCGGACGCGCTGGCGGCCGGTCCGTACGCCTCGGACGTCTTCAGCGCCCAGGGCACCGGCCCGGCGGCGATCCTGCTCACCGAGGACACCGTCGTCCCGAAGCCGGTGTACGACTACATCATGAACAACAAGGTCGACAGCCTCGCCGCGATCGGCGGCCAGGCGGTCACGGCCGTCTCGTCGTGGGGCCCGACGCTGAAGGCGTTCAAGGGGTCGGACCGGTTCGAGACGGCGGCCATGGTCGCCAAGGCGTTCCCGTACCCGCAGATCGCCGGGGTCGCCACGGGCATGCAGTTCGCGGACGCCCTCACCGGCGCGGCGCTGCTCGCCCGCTCGAACAGCCCGCTGCTGCTGACCATGCCGGGCGCGCTGCCGGACACCACCAAGAGCGCGCTGCAGGGCCTGGCGCACTCGCTGGCCGGCGGCGGCTTCGTCGACATCTTCGGCGGTCCGGTCGCGGTGTCGAACGCCGTGGTCAACCAGGTCGCCGCGGCGGTCGGCGGCCACGTCAAGTAGGTTCACCGCACGAGCAGGTCAGGGGCCGTCCTCGACGTTCGTCGGGGGCGGCCCCCGCATCGTTTCCGGGGTCTGCCATCATCTCCGGATGCGTGAACTCAACGAGCTGACGGACGTGGCGGATCCGGCGTGGCCGGAGCTCCTGGCGATGGTCGACGCGTGTCCGACGCCGGTGGCGGTGGCCCCGGCCGACCTGGGCGAAAGCCGCCGCGGGCTGCTCCAGCTGCAGATCACCGCTCGGTCGATGCTCGGCGGCATCGTCCTGAACTCCGGCGGCCTGGTCTTCGACGACGGCTGGGTGCGGGTGTACGGCGGCGGCTCCGGGCGCGACGGCGCGCTGCCGAGCCTGGCGCAGGTGAACGGCTTCCCCGAGGTGGCCGACCCGGCGTGGCAGGCGCCCGGGCTGGTCGTGGGCCACGACGTGCTGGGCGGCGTGTTCGCCCTGAACGGGATCGATCCGGCCGCGGAGGGGAAGCCTGGAGAGCCGGGGCAGATCGTGTACTTCGCCCCCGACTCTTTGGAGTGGGAGGCGCTGGGAGTCGGCCACTCGACGTGGATCCAGTGGCTGCTGTCCGGGGACGTCGAGGGCTTCTACAGCCGTCTTCGATGGGACGGATGGCGGGAGGAGGCTTCCGCCGCGGGATTCTCGCAGGGGATCACGGTCTTCCCCTACCTGTGGACCAAGGAAGCACACGAAGACCTCGGCGCGACCACGCGGCGCGCCGTGCCGATGCGCGAGGTCCTGGGGATGGCCGCGGACTTCGCGCGGCAGTTCGGGCCCGCGGACCCGGGGTTCCTCGGGGCGGTGTGACGGAGGGCCTGCGCGGAGGTAGCCGGGCGGCGATGCGGGCTCGGGCGGGTGCGCCGCTCCGAGCCCGCCACGGTCGGTCGCTCGGGACGCCTGGTCAGGCGCGGAACTGGAGCGACTTCGTCTGCAGATACTCCTCCAGGCCGTAGCGGCCCAGCTCGCGGCCGATGCCGGAGTCCTTGTAGCCGCCGAAGGGCGCGGCGAGGTTGAAGCGGCCGCCGTTGATGTCGACCTGGCCGGTGTCCATGCGGCGGGCGAAGGCGACCGCCTCGGCGTCGTCGGCGGCCCACACCGCGCCGGCCAGGCCGTAGTCGGTGGCGTTGGCGATGCGCAGCGCGTCCTCGGCGTCGTGGAAGGACATCACCGAGATCACCGGGCCGAAGATCTCCTCGCGGGCCACGGCCATGTCGGTGGTGACGTCGGCCAGGATGGTGGGGCGGACGTAGTAGCCGGCGGTCAGGCCCTCCGGCGGCTGCGATCCGCCGACGACGACCCGGGCGCCCTCGGCGACGGCGTCGTTGATGTAGCCGCGGACGCGCTCCAGCTGCTTGGCGTTGACCAGCGGGCCGATGCGCGTCTCGGGGCTGGCCGGGTCGCCGGGGACGTACTTGGCGGCGGCCTCGGCGGCGACGGTGAGCGCCTCGAAGTAGTGCTCGTCGGGGACCAGCAGCCGGGTCCAGGCCGAGCAGGTCTGGCCGGAGTTGGCGAAGACGTTGCCGACCGCGGCGGCCACGGCCTTCGGCAGGTCCGCGCCGGGCAGCACGACGCAGGCCGACTTGCCGCCGAGCTCCAGCGTCACCCGTTTGACGTCGCGTCCGGCCTGCTCGGCGATGCGGCGGCCGACCGCGGTGGAGCCGGTGAAGGAGACCACGTCGACGTCCGGGTGCCCGGCCAGCGCCGCCCCGGCCCCGGCCCCGGTGCCGACGACCAGGTTGAACACGCCGGGCGGGAAGCCGGCCTCGTCGACCAGGCGGGCGAACAGGCGGGCGGTCAGCGGCGTGTCCTCGGCCGGCTTGAGCACCACGACGCAGCCCGCGGCCAGGGCCGGGACCACCTTGGCCACGATCTGGTGCAGCGGGTAGTTCCACGGCGTGATGGCCCCCACCACGCCGGCCGGCTCGTGGTAGACGGTCGAGTGGCCGACCCGCTCTTCGAACTCGTAGTCGGTCAGGATCTGCAGGTAACTGTTCGCCACCCCCAACGGCAGCGCGGCCTGGACCGACGTCGCGAAGCCGATCGGGCACCCCAGCTCGGCGGTCACGGTCTCGGCGATCTCCGTCTGCGCGGCCGCCAGGCCGGCGACCAGCCGCCCGAGCAACTCCAGGCGCTCGCCCTTGCTGCTGGCGCCCCAGGCGCGGGCGGCCGAGCGCGCGGCGGCGACGGCCGCGTCCACGTCGGCGGCGCCGCCGTCCGGCACCACGGCGAGCACCTCCTCGGTCGCCGGGTTGCGGACGTCGAGCGTCGTGCCGGACGCCGAGGGGATCCACTTGCCGCCGATGTACTGGTCGGTGAAGGTGAGCGCGCTCATGAGGGGCCGTCCCGGAAACTAGCGGTGGGAGATTTCTGCGGACGCTAGCGCCGCGCGCCACACGGCACAAGGACGCTTCAGGAGGATTCGGGCGTGGTGTTGCTCACGGGGGACGCCCGGGTGCGCAGGACCCGGGCCGACCACCCCGGCAGCCACCAGTTCCAGCGGCCGAACAAGGACACCAGGGCCGGCACCAGCAGGGCCCGTACCACCGTCGCGTCCAGCAGGATGCCGACGCCGAGGCCGGTGGCGAAGATCTTCAGGAACGTGAACGGCGCGCTCGCCAGGGCGGCGAAGGCCAGGAAGAGGATCAGGGCGGCGCTGGTGACCAGACGACCGGTGCGGCCCAGGCCGATCACCACGGCCTCGTTCGTCGAGGCGCCGGCGTCGTACTCCTCCCGCATCCGGGACAGGATGAAGACCTCGTAGTCCATCGACAGCCCGTAGAGGAAGGCGAAGACGATCATCGGGATCCAGAAGGGGATGCCGCCCGTGGCCGGAATGCCCCAGATGGCGTGTGAACCGTAGCCGTTCTGCCAGATCAGGACCATGCCGCCGTACGCCGCCGCGACCGAGAGCAGGTTGGCCAGCACCGCCTTGGCGGGCAGCAGCAGGGAGCGGAACGTCCGTGCCAGGACCACGAAGGTGACGATGGCCAGGACGGTCAGCAGCAGCGGGAACTGGCCGTACATCTTGTGGATGTTGTCGATGTTGGCCAGGGCGCTGGAGACCACGAGCGTGCCCGGCACCGTGCGCTCCAGGCCGGTGCGGACCAGTTTGGCGATGTGCTGGCCCTCGGAGCTGGCGGCCTCGTCGACCGGCAGGATGACGGTGAGCGGCCACCGGCCGGGACTCGCGGCCGCCGCCCCCGTGCCCTGGCCCGGCACCACGGCGTAGATGCCGGTACCCCCGGTCAGGCTGTCGGCGCCCGGGGCGCCGTTCGCCGGCGGCGGGGTCAGGACTTCGTACGGGGTGAGGACGCCGCTGGGGATCCCCGCGTTCCGCAGCGCGACCAGCCCGGCGTGGGCGTCGCCGGACTTGGCCAGCGAGTCGGTGGTCGGATCGCCCTCGTGCATGCCGAGCGCGATGACGGCGAGCGTGACGAGCACGGCCAGCGACGCCGCGGCGGCCACCCACCGGTGGCGCACCACCCCGCGGGCCCACGCGATCCAGGCCCGGCTGGGCTTGTCCTCGTGCCGCAGCCGCGGCCAGTCCAGCCGGCGGCCGAAGCCGGTGAGGATGATCGGCAGCAGGGTCAGCGTCACCGCCACACTGACCACCGGGATGAGCATGCCGCCGATGCCGATGGACCGCATGAACTGGATCGGGACCACGATCAGCGCGAGCAGGCCGAGCGCCACGGTCAGGCCGCTGACCAGCACCGCGCGCCCGGCGGTGGCCATCGCGCGGTGCACGGCGGTCTCGTTGTCGGCGCCGTGCGCCACCTCCTCCCGCCACCGGGTGACCAGCAGCAGCGAGTAGTCGATGGCCACGCCCAGGCCGATCAGCCCGACCATGTACTGGACCACCGCCTGCACCTTCATGACGTGGGTCAGCAGCAGGATCACGAGGTAGCTGGACAGGATGGAGACCGCGGCGACCAGCAGCGGCAGCAGCGCCAGCAGGGAGCCGAAGACGAAGGCCAGGACCACCAGCGCGCCGGCGCCGCCGAGCAGCGCCTCGGTCAGCACCCCCTGGCCGCCGCTGTTGCCGCTGTTGGTGCTCAGCGGGCCGGTACCGGTGACGTGCACCTGAGTGCCGGGCGGGGCCTTGGCGGCGAGCTGCGCCGGCAGGACCTTGGCGAGGTCGATCTGGGTGCGGGCGTCCTTGGGCTGGTCCCCGGTCGCGGGCGTGTAGACGAGGGCGAACATGGTCCGGCCGTCGGAACCGATGAACCGGCGGTCACCGGTGGTGTAGTAGTCGACGACGCGGCCCGGGATCGCCGCCAGCGCGGGCTCCAGGACGGGCCGCGCGGCCTCGGGCGTCACCCCCGGCGGCAGCTGGAGCACCGGGACCAGCGGGTCGAGGTCGCCGCCGGTGTGGTACTGGGCCGTGACGGCCTGGGAGGCCCGGATGCTGGGGGTGCCGTCGATGGTGAAGCTCTGGTTCAGGTGCTTCGCCAGGATGGAGGACGCCCACCCGCCGACCACGAACAGCACGACCCACAGCACACTGATCACGCGCCGGTGCGTCAGCACGAAGCGCGAAAACCGCTCCATGGGCTCACCCCCCTCTCGGTCGGGTCTCCGGTCGGGCCGCCGGTCGCGTTCGGTCCCGCTGCACTCCCCACTCGGTCAGAAAAACTCGGTTCACACAACAGTGCACCCGCCACTCGGGCCACGCAATCGGCCGAACGGGTGGCTCGTTCAGCCGCCCCGCCCCCAGATGGGATAATCCTCCATATGCGCATCTACCTCGGCAGCGACCACGCCGGCTACGACCTGAAGAACCACCTCGTCAGCTGGCTGACCGCCGCCGGCCACGAAGCCGTGGACTGCGGCCCCCACACCTTCGACGCCCTGGACGACTACCCGCCGTTCGTCATGCTCGCCGCCAGCAAGGTGGCCGCCGACCCGGACTCCCTCGGCGTCGTCATCGGCGGCTCCGGCAACGGCGAGGCCATCGCCGCCAACAAGGTCGACGGCATCCGCGCCGCCCTCGCCTGGAGCGAGGAGACCGCCCGCCTCGGCCGCGAGCACAACAACGCCAACGTCGTCAGCATCGGCGCCCGCATGCACACCGAGGACGACGCCACGAAGTTCGTCGAGGTCTTCATCACCACCCCGTTCTCCAACGAGGAGCGCCACATCCGCCGCATCGAGATGATGAGCGGCTACGAGAAGACCGGGGAGCTGCCGGCCCTGCCGGAGAGCTGAGCGGACACCGCCGCTATACGCGGATCGACACAGTGCCGAGGGCCGGGACGAGATCCCTCGGCACTCCCCACCAAGCTCGCACGGGGACGGGTTCATCGGAGCATGTAAAAACCCAGCTCATGCGGCGAAAGCCTGAGCTGGGCTCTGAACAAGAAGAGCGGATGACGGGAATCGAACCCGCACAATCTGCTTGGAAGGCAGAGACTCTACCATTGAGCTACATCCGCACCCGCCGCTCCTGCGAGCCGCGCGTGCGTCTATCTTGGCACACTCCCCGCCCCGTTCTCACCTCAGTTCGGCGGGTGGCCTGTGGGGTGTCAGGTGCGCCAGACGACGACGAGGGCGCGATCGTCCTTGACGTTCGGGGCCACTTCGTTGATCAGTCGGTCGGCGCCGCCGGTGAAGCCGGTGGTGAGGCGGGTTTCGGCGGCGCCGAGGAGGCGGTCGAGGCCTTCTTCGAGGTCGCGGCCGGGGCGTTCGACGAGGCCGTCGGTGAACAGGAGGAGGGCGTCGCCGCGGTCGAGGCAGCCTTCGGTGGCGGGGAACTCGGCGTCGTCGAGGATGCCGAGGAGGGGGCCTTCGGCTTCCTCTATCGACCAGCGGCCGGTTTTGGCGGTGAGGCGCGCGATCGGGGGGTGGCCGGCGCTGTGGAAGCGGTAGTGGCCGGTCTCGAGTTCGACCACCAGGTGGACGGCGGTGGCGAAGCCTTCGTCCCAGTCCTGGCGGAGGAGGTACTTGTTCGCGGCTGCGAGGAAGTCGCGGGAGGGGACGGTGCCGAGGAGGCCGCCGAAGGCTCCCGACAGGAGGAGGGCGCGGGTCCCTGCGGCCAGGCCCTTGCCGCTGACGTCGACCAGGCCGAGTTCCAGGGTCTGGCCGCGGGCGTGGGGTTCGTCCGGGTCGGGGTGGTCGGGGTCGGGTGTCGGGGTGGGCGGTGGGGCGGTGACGGTTCCGCTGGGGACGCCGAGCACGCTCTCGGCCGGTTCGGGGCGGCGCGGGGCCGGGAACGCGGGGCGGGAGAGGGCGGCGATGAGGAAGTCGCCGGCGAAGGACTGGCCGCCGGCGGAGCGGATGGACATGTCGACGTGCCAGTCCGCCGGGAGGCGGGGCACCAGGCCCTGGGCGCGGAGGCGTTCGCGCAGGTCGAACAGCATGGCCTCGCCACGGGTGCCCTGGACGCCCAGGCGGAGGCGGGAGCGTGAGGTCAGTATCACCAGGGCCGCGGTGGCGAACACCGCCAGTGCGGCGCCGAAGGCCACGCCGGCGCGCTCGCGGTGCCAGGACACCGCCACCAGGACGGTGATGCAGACCACGAGCAGCAGCAGCTGCCCGCGCAGCTTCATGAGGAGCCCGCCGGCCAGCACCGGGAGCGCCAGCATCGCCGGCGTCCAGCCCTCGGGGAAGGCCACCGTCAGCATCCCGAAGCCGACGGCCACCATGCCCAGGGCCGGCAGCAGGTAGAGATCGGAGGCCATGGCGTGGTCGGTGATCCACCGGCCGATCCTGCCGTCCCCGAAGCGGCCGTCGCCGAAGCGACGGCGTCGCCCGGTGGCCGCTCGCCCGCCGGACCGCCCGTTCCCCGAGTCCGCGGTCATGGGCGAACCATATCGGGAGTGCGCCCTCTTCGTCACCCTCCGATCATCGCGCGGTCACAGTACGCGGCCGACGGGACCGTTTGAGGTCCCTGAGCAACCACGCGGGGCTTCGCGCGACGTCCGAGGTGGGTCAGCATCCGGTCGGTGCTCAGCCAGCCTTCTGACACCCCGGGCACCAGAACAGGTTCCGGTCCCGCACCCCCGCGGTGGCGATCGGCGTCCCGCACACCAGGCACGGCTGCCCGTTCCTCCGGTACGCGTACACCTCCCCGCCGTGGTCGTCCTTGCGCGGCGGCCGTCCCATCGCTTCCGGCGTGTGCTCCGGCCGCACCGTGTCGATCCGTCCGATCCGCACCCCCTCGGCCATCAGCGTGACGAGGTCGGCCCAGATGCCGTCCCACTGCTCGCGGGTGAGCTCCCGTCCCTTGCGGTACGGGTCGATCCCGGCGCGGAACAGCACCTCGGCCCGGTAGACGTTGCCGACGCCGGACAGCACCGACTGCTCCATCAGCAGCTCGGCGATGGTCAGCGAACTGGCCGAGACCTTGCGCCAGGCCTGCTCCGGATCGGCGTCCGCGCGCAGCGGGTCCGGACCGAGCTTGCGCAGCATGGCCCGGCGCTCGTCCGGCCCGTACAGATCGCACGCCGAGGCGCCGCGCAGGTCCGCGTGCCCGGACTTGCCGACCAGCCGCACCCGCACCTGACCCACCACCGGGCCGGGCGGCTCCGCGCTGACGGCGAACTTGCCGTACAAGCCGAGGTGCACGTGGATCCAGCGCTCGGCGCCGAATCCTATGAAAAGGTGCTTACCGTGCGCGTCCGCGCCCGTATAGGGCAGGTCGGCGATCAGTTCCGCCCCCGCGTCGAATCGCCCTTGCGGGCTTGTGACCTCGGACAAGGGCGACCCGGAGTCAAGCTCCGGAGTGAACACGGCGTCGAGTTTGCCGGCAAGACGGTGAATCACGTGACCTTCGGGCATACCAAAGACACTACGCGTCCCCACTGACACTCGATCTTGACGAAGGCGGAAGCCCGATGACCATTGAGAGCCTCGGTCGCAAGAACGGCCCCAAGCCCGGGGAGCACGGCCTCGCGGCCGCGCGCCACGGACGCCGGCCGCAGCCGGAAACGCGTACGGTGCCCACGGCCCGGCCCAAGCCGGCCCCGCCGCGCACGGCGAACGGCGAGGAGGCCCGGCGGCCCGTCCCGCAGCCGCAGCCGCAGGCCCAGGCGCGTGCCCAGGCCAAGGAGGGCGAGGGCGACAGCAAGACGGCCGAGGCCCAGGGCGGCCGGGAACGGGGCCCCGGACAGGGACCGATGCAGAGGCGCGGGCGCGGCGACGCGAAGCCGGAAGGACAGAACCGCGGCGGTGACCGCTCGCTCTACGACGGCGGCTCCCCCTCCGCGAACCGCCTCGGCCCGGCCAAGGCGATGCGCGCGCGAGACGTGTCACGTCCGCGGGACTTGTAGCCGGGACTGGTAGCACTGTCAGCTTTATACCGTCAGCTCAATCGGAGACGCCGTAGCATGTCGAAGGCCCGGCCACCTGGTGGCCGGGCCTTCGCCGCTGAAGTCGGGATGACAGGATTTGAACCTGCGACATCGTGCCCCCAAAGCACGCGCGCTACCAAGCTGCGCCACATCCCGGTTCTCGCGACAGCAGGTTAGCACTGAGGTCCTCCCCCAGTCCTGACGCTTTTTCGCGATGGAGGGCGGGGGTCCGGGTCGCGGCCCCCGCCGGCCGGCGACTCAGTCGAAGATCGGGTCCTGAGTCCGCGTGCGCTTCAGCTCGAAGAAGCCGGGGGTGGAGGCCACCAGCAGGCAGCCGTCCCACAGCTTGCCGGCCGCCTCGCCCTTGGGGGCCGGGGTGACCACGGGGCCGAAGAAGGCCACGCCGTTCACCGCCACCACCGGGGTGCCGACGTCCTGGCCGACCAGGCCGATGCCCTCGGCGTGCGACTTGCGGAGGGCCTCGTCGTAGCGGTCGGTGTCGGCGGCGTCGGCCAGGGAGGCGGGCAGGCCGACCTCCTCCAGGGCCTCGACGATCACCTCGCGGGTGAAGTCGCGGCCGCCGGGGTGCTTGCGGGTGCCCAGGGCGGTGTAGAGCGGCAGCACGTACTCGTCGCCGTGCTCCTGCTGGGCGGCGATCACCACCCGGACCGGGCCCCAGCCGCGGTCCATCATCTCGCGGTACCGCGCCGGGAGGTCGTCGCGGTGCTCGTTGAGAACAGAGAGCGACATCACATGCCAGCGCACGTCCACGGGGCGGACCTTCTCCACCTCCAGCATCCAGCGGGAGGTCATCCAAGCCCAGGGGCAAAGCGGATCGAACCAGAAGTCGGCCACGGCGCGGGATTCCGCATCGGCGGAGGCAGGTGAGGTCATACCCCGATGCAACACCCGGAGACCTGCGCGTAATCCCGGAGGCGTCCGACCGGACGGTCGTGCAAGGATCGTTGGAAAGCAGTCCACTCAAGGTGACAAGGAGCCGTGCAAGGGTGCCCGGTACTAATCTGACCCGCGAGGAGGCCCAGGAGCGCACGGCGCTGCTGGACGTCCAGTCCTACGAGGTGAAGCTGGACTGGTCCGGCGCCCCGGATCCGGAGGCGAAGACCTTTCAGTCCGAAACGACGGTGCGCTTCCGAGCGACGACGCCCGGCGCCTCCACCTTCATCGATCTGATCGCCCCGAACGTGCGGGAGATCACGCTGAACGGTGTGTCCGTGGACCCCTCCGAGGCGTTCAAGGACAGCCGCATCGCACTGGCCGACCTGCAGGCCGAGAACGAGCTGCGGGTGGTCGCCGACTGCGCCTACGTCAACACCGGCGAGGGCCTGCACCGCATGATCGACCCGGTGGACGGCGAGGCCTACCTCTACACCCAGTTCGAGGTGCCGGACTCGCGCCGCGTCTTCGCGGTGTTCGAGCAGCCCGACCTGAAGGCGACGTTCTCCTTCACCGTCGTCGCACCGGAGAGCTGGGAGCTGTTCTCGAACTCCCCGACCCCGGCCCCGGAGCCCCGCGGTGAGGGCCTGGCCGTCTGGGCCTTCTCCCCGACCCCCCGCGTCTCCTCCTACATCACGGCGCTGGTGGCCGGGAAGTACCGCGTGGAGCGGGCGGAGCACACGACCAAGCGCGGCCAGAAGATCCCGATGGCGGTGGCGGTGCGCACCTCGCTGGGCGAGTACCTGCGTGCCGAGGAGATCTTCGAGATCACGCGGCAGGGCTTCGACTTCTTCACGGAGAAGTTCCGGCGCGACTACCCGTTCGCCAAGTACGACCAGCTGTTCGTGCCGGAGTTCAACGCCGGCGCGATGGAGAACGCCGGCTGCGTCACCTTCCGCGAGGAGATGATCTTCCGCTCGAAGGTCACCGACGCCGCCTACGAGCAGCGCGCCGAGGTCATCCTGCACGAGATGGCGCACATGTGGTTCGGCGACCTGGTCACCATGCAGTGGTGGAACGACCTGTGGCTGAACGAGTCGTTCGCCACCTTCACCGCCTTCTACGCGATGGTGGCGGCCACCCGCTTCAAGGACGGCTGGACCACTTTCAACAACGGCGAGAAGTCCTGGGGCTACCGCCAGGACCAGCTGCCCAGCACGCACCCGATCGTCGCGGAGATCCGCGACCTCGAGGACGTGATGGTCAACTTCGACGGCATCACCTACGCCAAGGGCGCCTCGGTCCTGAAGCAGTTGGTGGCCTGGGTCGGCGACGACCACTTCTTCGAGGGCGTGCGCACCTACTTCGGCCGGCACGAGTGGGGCAACACCACTCTGGCCGACCTGCTCGGCGCGCTGGAGGAGACCTCGGGCCGGGACCTGAAGGAGTGGTCCAAGCTCTGGCTGGAGACGGCGGGCCCGAACACGCTGCGGCCGGTCTACGAGGTCGACGGCGAGGGGAACTTCACCAGCTTCGCGGTCGAGCAGGAGGGCTTCTCCGAGCAGTACCCGACGCTGCGCCCGCACCGCCTGGCCATCGGCCTGTACAACATGGTCGACGGCGCCCTCGTGCGCACCGACCGGGTCGAGCTGGACGTCACCGGCGCCCGCACCGAGGTCGCCGACCTGGTCGGCCGCGCCCACCCGGCGCTGGTGCTGCTCAACGACGACGACCTCACCTACGCCAAGATCCGCCTGGACGAGCACTCGATGGCGACCCTGGTGGACCACGTCGGCGACTTCGCCGAGTCGCTGCCGCGCGCCCTGTGCTGGGGCGCCGCCTGGGACATGCTGCGCAACGCCGAGCTGGCCGCGCGCGACTACCTCAAGCTGGTGCTCAGCGGGATCGGCCGGGAGACCGACATCGGCGTGGCGCAGCTGCTGCAGCGGCAGGCCAAGTCCGCGGTCGAGCTGTTCGCCGACCCGGCGTGGCGCCCGACCGGGCAGGTCATGCTCGCCGACGCCTCCTGGCAGCACTTGAAGACGGCCGAACCCGGCTCCGACTTCCAGCTGGCCTGGGCCCGCTCGTTCGCCGGCACCGCGCTGACCGACGAGCAGCTGGACTACGTCGCGGCGCTGCTGAACGGCTCACAGACGCTGGCCGGCCTGCAGGTCGACACCGAGATGCGCTGGACGCTGCTGCTCGCGCTGGTCATCGCCGGCCGGGCGGACGTGCCGGAGATCGAGGCCGAGCTCGAGCGGGACAAGACCGCCACCGGCGAGCGCTACGCGCTGCAGGCGCGCGCCGCCCGCCCGACCTCCGAGGCCAAGGCCGAGGCGTGGGCCTCGGTGGTGGACAGCGACACGCTGGCCAACCACACGGTCGCCTCGGTGATCAGCGGCCTGCAGTCGGTGCCGGCCGACAAGCGCGAGGAACTGCTCGCGCCTTACGTCGAGAAGTACTTCGCGGCGATCGAGGGCGTGTGGAACAGCCGGACCCACGAGATCGCCACGCAGATCGCGACCGGGCTGTACCCGACCTTCGTGATCGAGCAGGCCACGCTGGACGCCACCGAGCGGTTCCTGGACGGCGCACAGCCGGTCCCGGCGCTGCGGCGGCTGGTCGTGGAGGCCGCGGACACGGTCGAGCGGTGCCTGAAGGCGCAGGCGAAGGACCGTTCGGCGGCCTGATCGGCGGCCTGATCCCCAGCCGCGGCCGCGGCTGGGGACAACGGAAAGCCCGGGCGGTGATCCGCCCGGGCTTTCGTCTACGCCACGGGTGCGACTACGGCTGCCCGCCGTGCAGCACCGGCGCCTTCTGCGCGTGCTCCATCAGCGAACCCAGGCCGTTGACGATGCCGCCGGCCAGGTCGCCGAGCGCGAAGGTGGAGGCCATGGCGGCCGCGGCCAGGCCGGCGGCCCGGTCGTCGACCCGGCGCTTGGCCTCCGCGCCGGTCACGATCTCGAGCTGGTTGCGCCGCGGGTCGACGACGACCAGCACGGCGTTGTCGGCGTCGGCCAGCTGCCGCTGCAGCCGCACCGCCTGGGCGCGCAGGTCGCCCTCGATCGAGCCGACGTACACGGAGAACGTCAGGCCGGTCTGCGCCTCGGCGGTGGCGATCGCCTTGGCGATGTCCTGTTCCTGACGGGCGCTGAACGCGTCACCAGCGGGCACTGGCGCCTCCCTCGGTCTGGGCCACCGTGGCGACCGCGGTGAGCTCCTTGAGCGAGGTGCCGGTCAGCGCGCGGGCCGCGGAGTCGCCCTGCTCGTCGCGGGGGCCGCCGAACCAGACCGGCGCGGCCCACCAGCTGAGCTGGTGCGGGCGGTAGCGGTTGCCACGTGCTATCGAGGGCGCGAGCACCAGCAGCGCGATGACGCAGAAGATCGCCAGCGGGATGCCGATGTAGACGAGGATGGTCGCGACGGCGGACATGCCGGGGCCCGGGTCGTCGCCGGCTTCCCGGTGCAGGGCGAACGCCGGGGCCGCCAGCAGCAGAGGCACCGCCGCAAGCGAACCAACCGTCGCCGCCCGCAACGCCCGGCGCGTGAGCGCTTCGGGGGTGGTCGGTGTTTTCACGTCTCCACCGTATCTGACGTGGCCTCACGCTCGAAAAGCAGGGGCCGCCCCCGGATCGCTCCGGGGACGGCCTCTGGTGCGGATCTCCGCCGGTGGTTCACATCAGGCGGCCGCGAACGCGCCGTCGAACATGAACCCCTTCGCGTCTCCGCCATACGCCTCCAGATAGGGCGTCCAGCGCGGGTCCTGTCTTCCTGAGGACAGAATCCGCCAAGCCGAACCGGCCGGCTGCACCGGGGCCTTGCGCATGCGCCAGCCCAGGTCCGAGAACGGTCGGTCCGCCTTCACATGGTTGCAGCGTCGGCAGGCCGAGACGACGTTGTCCCAGGCGTGCTGTCCGCCGCGCGAGCGCGGTATCACGTGGTCGATGCTGGTCGCCGGGGCGTCGCAGTAGACGCACCGGCCGCCGTCGCGCGCGAAGATGGCACGGCGCGTGAGCGGCACCGCCCGGCGGTTCGGGACCTTGATGTAGCGGGTCAGCCGGATCACCGAGGGGGCGGGCATCGACCAGGTGGCCGCGTGGAGCAGGTCGCCGGATCCCTCGAGGGTGACGGCCTTGTCGCTGAGGATCAGAACCACTGCGCGGCGTTGGCTCACGACGCATAACGGCTCATACGAAGCGTTCAAAAGTAGTGCGTGCGGCACTGGTGGCCTCCTGACCGAGTCCGACGCGTGGCTCGCGCCGGAACCAACGTTCCCGGTCCGCGTTCACGCGCCCTCCCCACAGCCGACGCTTCAGCTGGCGCATCGCCGCACGTCGGGGCACGTGTCCTCGGACCGGTTCACGGGTAGATCCAGTCTGTCCGCTGTTGTGGTTCCCGCGCTACCAGATTTCACGCACATCTTCAAAATCATCAGTCACGAGCGGGTTAACGCAGATCGACCACAACACATAGTGTTCTGAAGCATGTCGCCCTTCAGGTACCCGGAGGCCGAGCGCCTGCCGCTTGTCGATCACCTGCACGGACGAGCCGTGCCCGACCCGTACCGCTGGCTCGAGGATCCCGCCGACCCGCGGACCGTCGCCTGGGAGAGCGGGCAGGCCGCGCTGCTGGCGCAGGCCCGGCGGGAGTGGAAAACCACGGAGCCGTTCGCCGCGCGCCTGACCGAGTTGCTCGGGACCGGCGACGTGGCGGCTCCGGTCTGGCGCGGGAAGCGCCGGTTCGTCACCCGCCGGCTGCCGGGGCAGGAGCACGCGGTGCTGCTGGTCGTCGAGGCCGACGGCGGCGAGCGGGTCCTGGTCGACCCGATGGCGCTGGACCCGTCCGGGACCACGACGCTGGACGGCTGGCTGCCCTCGAAGGAGGGCGACCGGCTGGTGTACCTGGTGTCGGAGGCCGGCACCGAGGAATCCGTCCTGTTCGTGCTGGACGTGGCCACCGGGGAGCGGATCGAGGGCCCGATCACGCGCACCAAGTACTCGCCGGTGGCGTGGCTGCCGGGCGGCGAGTCCTATTACTACGTCCGCCGGCTGCACCCGGACCTGGTCCCGGCCGACGAGCGGCAGTACCACCGCCGGGTGCTGCTGCACCGGATCGGCACGGACCCGGACGCCGACGACGTCGAGATCTTCGGCGCCGGGCAGCCGATGACCAACTACCACGAGGTCGAGGTGACCCGCGACGGCCGCTGGCTGGTGATCTCCACCAGCTCCGGGACCGCCCCGCGCAACGACCTGTATCTCGCCGACCTGACCGCGAGCCCGGCCCACGCCCCGGCGCTGGTGCCGGTGCAGGTCGGCCTGGACAACCTGACCGCGCTGGAAGTCTGCGCGGCGGACTCCGCGCTGGCCGGCAGCATGCTGGTGTGGACCGACCGGGACGCCCCGCGCGGCCGGATCTGCGTGGTCCCTGTGGACGACCCGGCGTATGAGAACTGGCGCGAGCTGATCCCCGAGGACCCGGAGGCGGTGCTGGACGCCCACGCCCTGCTCGACGGCCCCGAGCTGGACCGGCCGCTGCTGGCGGTGGGCCGCATCCGGCACGCCGTCGGCGAGCTGACGTTGCACGACGCGGTCACCGGCGCCAAGGTCGCCGACGTCCCGCTGCCCGGCCTGGGCACGCGGACCGGGCTGAGCGTGCGGCCGGAGGGCGGCCACGAACTGTGGTTCGGCTACACCGACTTCACGACACCGTTCGAGATCCACCGCTACGACGCCGCCACCGGCCGGACCTCGCTGTGGGAGCGGCCGCCGGCCGACGTGGAGATCCCGCCGGTCCGCTCGCGGCACGTCACGTACACCTCGAAGGACGGCACCCAGGTCCGGATGTTCCTCATCGAGGGCGCGGGCCCGGCGGACGACGGCCCCAAGCCGACCATCCTGTACGGCTACGGCGGCTTCAACATCCCTCTCACCCCGTCCTACAACCCGCGCATCCTGGCCTGGGTCGAGGCCGGCGGCACGTACGCGGTGGCGAACCTGCGCGGCGGCTCGGAAGAGGGCGAGCAGTGGCACCGCGACGGGATGATGGAGAACAAGCAGAACGTCTACGACGACTTCCACGCCGCGAGCGACTGGCTGGTCGACAACGGGGTCACGACCCGCGACCGGCTCGGCATCTACGGGGGCTCCAACGGCGGCCTGTTGGTCGGGGTGGCGCTGACCCAGCACCCTGAGAAGTACGCGGCCGTCGTCTGCTGGGCGCCGCTGCTGGACATGATCCGCTACGAGAAGCACGGTCTCGGCGTGACCTGGAACGAGGAGTACGGCACGGTCGAGGACCCCGAGCAGTTCGGGTGGCTGATCGCTTACTCGCCGTATCACAACGTGCACGACGGCACCGCGTACCCGGCCACGCTGTTCACCGTCTTCGACGGCGACAGCCGCGTCGATCCCCTGCACGCCCGCAAACTCGCCGCCGCGCTCCAGCACGCCGCCGGCGACGGCGCCGGGCCGATCCTGTACCGCATGGAGCGCGAGGCCGGGCACGCCACGCGCGCGGTCTCCCGCACCGTCGAGGTGGTGGCCGACATGTGGGGCTTCCTGGCCGCGCGACTCGGCCTGGAACCGCCCGCGGCGGCCGTGCGAAGCTGATCTTCATGGATCTCCGCATTCTCACCGAGCCGCAGCAGGGTGCGTCCTACGACACCCTGCTGCGGGTCGCCCGCGCCGCCGAGGACCTGGGCTTCGGCGGTTTCTTCCGGTCCGACCACTACATGCGCGGCGGCGACGGCGACGGCCTGCCCGGCCCCACCGACTGCTGGACGACGCTCGCCGGCCTGGCCCGGGAGACGAAGACCATCCGGCTGGGCTCGCTGGTGACCCCGGTGACGTTCCGGCTGCCGGGTCCGCTGGCGATCCAGGTCGCGCAGGTCGACCAGATGTCCGGCGGCCGGATCGAGCTGGGGCTGGGCACCGGCTGGGACGCCGCGGAGCACACCGCCTACGGGATTCCCTTCCCGGAGAAGCGGTTCGAGCGGCTGGAGGAGCAGCTCGAGATCGTCAAGGGGCTGTGGACCACTCCGGTCGGCCAGACCTACTCGTTCAAGGGCGAGCACTACCAGCTGACCGACTCCCCCGGGCTGCCCAAGCCCGCGCAGCATCCGCATCCGCCGATCATCGTCGGCGGCCGCGGCCCGAAGCGGACGCCGCGGCTGGCCGCGACGTACGCCTCGGAGTACAACTCGAACTTCCGGCCCGCCGACCAGGTCGGCGAGAGCTACACCCGGATCCGGCAGGCGTGCGAGGCCGTCGGGCGCGACCCCGGCACCTTGACGCTGTCGGTGACACTGGTCGTGGCCTGCGGGCGCACGGAAGCCGAGATCGAGCGGCGGGCCGAGGCGATCGCCCGGATCACGCCGCCGAACCAGGTGATCTGGCGCTTCACGCCGGAGCGGATGCTCGAGAAACTCGGTGAATATCACGCGATCGGCACGCGGCGCGTCTACCTGCGGACCTTCGACCTCCAGGACCTGGATCAGCTGGAGCTGATCGCCTCGGCCGTACTGCCTCACGCCGCGATCCTCTAATCTGGCGGATGATTCGATGAACCGCCGAGTGGAATCAGTGAGGCCCCGAACCCCGTGTCCGCCGCAGTCCCCGCCTTCGCCACCGCCTTCGCGACCGAGAGTCCGACGACTCCCGGCTCGCCGCCCCCGACCACGTCGCTGAGCGACAAGGCGAAGGGCGTGGGGAACTGGTTCAGCAACAACTCCGGCACGATCGTCACCGACGTGGTGACGATCGTGGCGATCATCGTGGCCGCCCTGATCATCCGCAAGATCACCCTGACCTTCATCCACCGCGCGGTGGACAAGGCGGCGATGCGCGCGGAGTCCAAGCCGGGGCGGTTCCTGGAGGCCGGACTGCTGATGGGCGCCGAACGCCGGCTGCAGCGGACCCGGGCCCTGGGCTCGGTGCTGAGCAGCGTCGCCAGCGCCGCCATCATGATCATCGCGGCCCTGATGGTCATCGACCAGCTGCACATCTCGACCGGGCCGATCCTGGCCAGCGTCGGCGTGATCTCCGCGGCGATCGGCTTCGGCGCCCGGGACGTGGTCACCGACCTGCTGGCAGGGATCTTCATGATCATGGAGGACCAGTACGGCGTCGGCGACTACATCGACGCCGGCGACGCCAAGGGCACCGTGGAGGACGTGGGCCTGCGCATCACGCAGCTGCGGGACATCGACGGCGTGGTCTGGTACGTGCGCAACGGCACCATCAAGCGGATCGGCAACCAGTCCCAGGGCTACGCGCGGGCGATCGTGGACGTGCCGGTCTCCTACGCCGAGAACCCCGGCCGCGTGCGGGACGTCATGGTCGAGACCGCGCACCAGATGTTCGAGGACCCGGAGTGGAAGGACAGCTTCCTCACCGAGGCGCCGACCGTCGCCGGCATCGAGTCCATCGAGGGCGACCACATGATGATGCGCGTGACCGTGCGCACCGCCGCCCGCCGGAGCGCCGAGGTCGCGCGGGAGCTGCGCGGGCGCCTGCTGATGGCGTTCGACGAGGCCGGAGTGAAGGTCGGCATCCCGGCGGCGGCCGGCACCGGCACCTGATCCCGGAACGGCACCCGGCCCGCTGATCGCCCTTCGGAGTCCATCGACCGGTTGACCCCCGGGTTCAACCGGTCGCACCTCATGCCCGCCCCTCCTCCGCGGCCACTCTGAAGGCATGACCACAGCACTGCGCACCAGGGGGCTGCGCAAGAACTACGGGGACGCCGCGGCACTCGACGGCGTCGACCTGGACGTCGCGACCGGCGAGATCTTCGCCCTCCTGGGGCCGAACGGAGCCGGCAAGAGCACCGCGGTGGAGATCCTGGAGGGCCTGCGCGACCGCGACGGCGGCGAGGTGTCGGTGCTCGGCACCGACCCGGCGCGCGCCGACCACCGCTGGCGGGCCCGGATCGGGGTGGTCCTGCAGGAGGCCCGCGACTTCACGATGCTCCGGGTCGGCGAGGCCGTGCGGCAGTTCGGCTCCTACTACCCCGAGCCCCGCGACCCGGAAGAGGTGATCGCCGCGGTCGGCCTGACGGAGCAGACCCGCACCCTCACCTCCCGGCTCTCCGGCGGGCAGCGGCGGCGCCTGGACGTGGCGCTCGGCATCGTCGGCGATCCGGAGCTGCTGTTCCTGGACGAGCCGACCACCGGCTTCGACCCGGCCGCCCGCCGCCGGTTCTGGGAGCTGATCCGGTCTCTGCGCGACTCCGGGACCACGGTCCTGCTCACGACGCACTACCTGGAGGAGGCCGAGGCGCTGGCCGACCGGGTCGGGGTGCTGGCCGCCGGCCGCCTGGTGGAGGTGGCCGCGCCGGAGCGGCTCGGCGGCCGGGACCGGGCCGAGGCGGTCGTGGCCTGGGACGAGGACGGCAGGCGCTGCGAGCAGAGGACCCCGGAGCCGACCCGGTTCATCGCGGAGCTGGCGACGCTGTTCCGGGGCGAGATCCCCGGGCTGGCAGTGGTGCGGCCGTCGTTGGAGGACATCTATCTGGGGCTGATCGGCGCGCAGGAGACGGCGCGCGCAGAAGGGGGACGGTGAGCACTGTGACGGCCGACGGAGTGATCGACGCGCTGGGTACGAAGACGGGGGCGGAAGCGGAAGCGGAAGCGGAAGCGGAAGCGGAAGCGGAAGCGGAAGCGGAAGCGGAGACGGAGAGTGCACGGCGGCGCGCGCCGCTGAGCGAGGTCTGGCGGATCGGCCGGGTCCGGATGGCGGTCGAGGTGGTGCAGCTGACCCGCAACACCGGCCTGCTGGTCTACACCTTCGCGGTGCCGGTGGTGATGCTGCTGCTGTTCGGCTCGATCTTCCGGGGGCGGATCGAGGGGACCGACGCCACCTACCAGCAGGTGTACGCGACCGGGATGATCGGCATGTGCGTGATCAACGGCGCGCTGCAGAACCTGGCTTTCCAGGTGGCTGCCGAGCGGCACACCAAGGCGCTGAAGCGGCTGCGCACCACGCCGATGCCGGCCGCGTCGTACTTCCTCGGCAAGGTGGCCTCGGTGCTGGCCGCGACCCTGGCCCAGATCTCGGTGATGTTGTTGGTCGGGGTGGGCCTGATGGGCCTGAAGCTGCCTGCCGACCTGGGTCGCTGGTTCACCTTCACGTGGGTGTTGCTGCTCGGCGCGACCGCCTGCAGCCTGCTGGGGATCGGGCTGAGCGGCCTGATCCGGTCGGAGCAGGGCGCCGCGATCGTCTGGTTGCCGATCATGGTGCTGCAGTTCGTCTCCGGAGTGTTCCTCCTGTTCTCGACACTGCCCCGGCCGGTGCAGGACATCGGGGCGGCGTTCCCGGTGAAGTGGCTGTGTCAGGGGATGCGGTCGGTGTTCCTGCCGGAGAGCTTCAAGTACTCGGAGCCGGCCCGGAGCTGGGAGCACGGGCGGCTCGCACTGGTGCTGGCGGCGTGGTGTGTGGTCGGCTTGGTGCTGTGTCTGAGGACGTTCAGCTGGCGGGGACGGGACGACGGGTGAGCGAGCCCGCCTTTCCGGACGCCGTCCTCACCGCCGGACCTGCCGGAGCCGCCGAACCCGCTGGAGCCGCCGAACCCGCTGGAGCCGCTGGAGCCGCGGCGACCGCCGGACCCGTCCACGCGAGCCCGGCCGGCGCACCGCTCACCGCTGCCGTCGCCGAGGACTCCCGCGAGTCCTTCGCCTCCTGGCGCCGCATCGCGCGCCTGTGGGCGCTGGCGTGGCACTTCGCACTGGGCGTCGGCGTCGTGCTGGTCGTGGTCGGGCACCAGCCGCTGTGGCTGCTGGCGGCGCTGGCCGGGATGTCGGCGTCGTACCTGTCGCTGTCGTACCGGTGGCAGATGGACAAGGCCGGGTTCCAGGTGGCGCTCTGCCACCTCGGCATCGTCTCCGCACTCTCCTTCGCCGTGGTGTGGGCGGATCCGAGCCTGGTCTTCCTGTCGAGCGTCGTCCTGTCCCAGTACACCCCGCTCACCGGGTTCCGGCTCCGGGGCATCGCCTTGCTGGCTCTGACCGCGGCGGTCCTGACCCTGCCGATCCTGCTGCGTGCCGGCGTCGACGCCGGCACCTTCGCCGGCTGGACGCTGACCGCCGGGTCGGCGTGGCTGTTCAACCTGTTCATCGGCGGCTTCTTCGTCGAGATGCTGAACGACCACGACCGCCGCGGGGCGCTGATCCGGGAGCTGGAGGCCACGCGCGCGGAGCTGGAGCGGGTGAACCACGAGGCCGGGGCGCGCGAGGAGCGCGAGCGCCTGGCCCGCGAGATCCACGACACCCTGGCGCAGGGCTTCACCAGCCTGCTGATGCTGGTCCAGGCGGCCGAGGCGACGCTGGACACCGATCCGGCGACCACCCGCGGGCGGCTGGAACTGGCCGCCCGCACCGCGCGCGAGAACCTGGCCGAGGCCAGGGCCCTGATCGGCGGCGACCCGACCGCCGGGCTGCCCCTGGACGCCGCGGTCAAGAGGGCCGTGGCGCGGCTCGGCGAGGAGCTGGGGATCGGCACGCTGGTCGCCATCGAGGGCAGTCCCCAGCCGCTGTCGGCCGGCCGTCAGGTGGTCACGCTGCGGGTGGCGCAGGAGGCGCTGGCCAACATCCGCAAGCACGCGCGGGCGGCGTCGGCGTCCGTGCGCCTGGCCTACGGCGCCGACCGCCTCACGCTGCGCGTCGAGGACGACGGCGTGGGCATGGACGCCGTGGGCGAGGACGCCATGGGCCCGGACGACGTCGGCACGGACAGCACCGCGCGCGGCGGCTTCGGGCTGCGGTCGATGCGGGAGCGCGTCGCCGAGGTCGGCGGGACGGTCACCATCACCAGCGCCGTCGGCGCCGGAACCCGGGTCGAGGCGGAGGTGCCTTATGAATGAGGGTCTGCGGGTCCTGATCGTCGACGACCACCCCGTGGTCCGCGCCGGACTGACCGGCATGCTCGCCGCCGAGCCGGACCTGGAGGTCGTGGCCGAGGCCGCCGACGGCGCCGAGGCCGTCCGGGCCGCGCTGGAGCTGGCGCCGGACGTCGTCCTGATGGACCTGCGCATGGCCGGGATGGACGGCGTCGAGGCCACCGCCCGGCTGGCCGCCGCGGCCCCGGCGATCAAGGTGCTGATCCTCACCACCTACGACACCGACGCCGACATCGTGCGCGCCGTCGAGGCAGGCGCGACCGGCTACCTGCTCAAGGACACGCCGCGCGCCGAGCTGGCCGCGGCGGTGCGGCTGGCGGCCCGCGGCGAGACCGTGCTGGCTCCCGCGGTGGCCGCCAAGCTGGTCAGCCGGATCCGGCAGCCGGCGCCGCAGCCGCTGACCCCGCGCGAGCGCGAGGTGCTGGCTCTGGTGGCGCGCGGGCTGGCCAACGCCGAGATCGGCCGCGAGCTGTTCATCAGCGAAGCGACCGTGAAGACCCACCTGGTGCGGGCGTTCGGCAAACTCGGGGTCGACGACCGCACCGCGGCGGTGACCAAGGCGATGGCCCAGGGATTGCTCTGACCGGCCTCTACCCTCGGAAGGCATGACCCCCGACGAGGCCCGCGCCGCCTTCCTGCGCCAGCCGCACGCGATCCTGGCCACCGCGGACGCTTCAGGCGTTCCTCATCTGGTCCCGGTAGTCTTCGCAGCGGTCGGCGCGTCGTTGGCCCTGGTGGTCGACCACAAGCCGAAGCGCACCACGGATCTGAAGCGCCTCAGGAACATCGCGGCGAACCCGCACGTCTCCCTTCTGGCGGAGCACTACGCCGACGACTGGAGCGCTTTGTGGTGGGCGCGGGCCGACGGCATCGCGCGCGTCAGCCCGCTGACCCCCGCTGTGCTGGCGGCGTTCCAGGCCCGGTACCGGCACTATCGGGCGGATCCGCCGGACGGGCCCGCGGTGCTGGTGACCGTCGTGAAGTGGTCGGGCTGGGCGGCCTGATCCGGCGCGCGCGGGGAAGACTCTTGACGGGCGGGGACGGGACCAGTAGCCTCCCGTTTCGTTAGTAAACTTTCCTAATAGATGCGCGACCGGCACCGGGAAGCGGGGAGGAGAATGCCGCCGTGGCCACTTCCGACACCACCCCCGGCACCCCCCGCCTGCTCCGCTCGATCAACGACCGCTCCGCACTGGAGCTGCTGCTCGAGCACGGTCCGCTGACCCGGACCCGGATCGGGGCCCTGACCGGGCTCTCCAAACCCACCGCCAGCCAGCTGGTGGACCGGCTGCTGACCGCCGACCTGGTGGTGCCGGCCGGCACCGCGGCCGGCGGCCCCGGGCCCAGCGCCCAGCTGTACGCCGTGAACCCCGCCGCCGGGTACGCCGGCGGCGTCGACGTCACCCACACGCGGGTCACCGCGGCCGTGGCCGACCTGGCCGGCCAGGTGGTCGGCGAGTTCGAGGTCCCGGTGGTCGGGCGCAGCGCGGCCGGCAGCGTGGAGCGGGTGCGCGACGCCCTGCACGGTGCCGCCGAGGCGGCCGGCGTCGCGCCCGAGGCGGTGCGGCACGTGGTGATCGGCGTGCCCGGCGCCCCGCACCCGGAGACCGGGCAGCTCGGCTTCGCCCGCGACCTGCCCGGCTGGCACGGCGGCAACCTGGCGCGGCTGCGCGAGCTGC
Organism: Catenulispora subtropica; assembly: GCF_039531675.1. NCBI lineage: Bacteria > Bacillati > Actinomycetota > Actinomycetes > Catenulisporales > Catenulisporaceae > Catenulispora > Catenulispora subtropica. Next base: position 32,110 of record NZ_BAAAQM010000024.1, on the reverse strand, counting down.
TCGGCGTCCGGGTCGAGGTGGAGAACGACGTCAACCTGGCCGCCATCGCCGAGCAGCACCACGGCCAGGCCCGCGGCGCCGACGACTTCGTGGTGCTGTGGCTGGGCAACGGCATCGGCTTGGCGATCGTGCAGGACGGCCGCTTCGTGCGCGGCGCCAGCGGCGGCGCCGGCGAGATCGGCTACATGCCGGTCGCCCTGGACCCGGACGACCCGGTCCTGCGGGCCGGCGCCAAGCCGGTGAAGAACACCTTCCAGAACCTGGCAGGCCGCCCCGCGGTCCTGCAACTGGCCCGTGAGCACGGCATCCGCGTGACCGACCACGCCGAGGCGGTCCGCCGCGCGGTGGAGGTGGGCGACACCGCCATGCTCACCACTCTGGCCCGCCGCACCGCCCGCGGCCTGGCCCCGGTCCTGGCCGTCCTGGACCCCTCGCTCGTCGTCCTGTCCGGCGGCACCCTGCGCGCCGGCGGCGACCTCCTCAAAGACCTGATCGCGCACGAACTGCACGCCGTCGCGGTCCCCCGCCCCACGCTCGCGGTGTCCACCGTGGAGGGCAACCCGGTGCTGGCCGGGGCCATCCACGGAGCGCTGCGCGCGGTGCGGGAGGACCTCTTCAGCCGCGGGGCGTAGCGCAGATGTTGCTACCGACCGGGACAGGAGCCTGATATGAAACTCGCCGTCGTCGGCGGAGGATCGACGTACACCCCGGAGCTGGTCGACGGCTTCGCGCGGCTGCGCGACACCCTGCCGCTCACCGAGCTCGCCCTGATCGACCCCGCCGCCGACCGGGTGGAGCTGATCGGAGGGCTGGCGCGGCGGATCTTCGCCAAGCAGGGGCACCCCGGCACGGTGACCACGCACACCGAGCTGGAGGCGGGGGTCGAGGGCGCGGACGCGGTGCTGGTCCAGCTGCGGGTCGGCGGGCAGGCGATCCGGAACGTGGACGAGACGTTCCCGCTGGAGTTCTGCTGCGTCGGACAGGAGACGACCGGGGCCGGCGGGTTCGCCAAGGCTCTGCGGACCGTGCCGGTGGTGCTGGACATCGCCGAGCGGGTGCGCCGCATAGCGCCGCAGGCCTGGATCATCGACTTCACCAACCCGGTGGGCATCGTCACCCGGGCCCTGCTCGACGCCGGGCACCGGGCGGTGGGCCTGTGCAACGTGGCCATCGGCTTCCAGCGGCGGGCCGCCGCCCACCTGGGCGTCGAGCCGTCGCGGATCAAGCTGGACCATGTCGGGCTCAACCACCTGACCTGGGAGCGCGGCTTCTACCTGGACGGCGTCGACGTGCTGCCGAAGTATCTGGCCGAGTCGCTCGACGAGATCGCGCACGACATCGAGCTGCCCGCGGAGCTGATCAGCCGGCTCGGCGTCGTCCCCTCCTATTACCTGCGCTACTTCTATGCCCACGACATCGTCGTCAAGGAACAGATCGACCAGGTGGCCAGGGGCGAGAACCGGGCCAAGGCGGTCGCGGCGGTGGAGGCCGAACTGCTCGCCCAGTACGCCGACCCGGCGCTGGACACCAAGCCCGAGGCGCTGAGCAAGCGCGGCGGCGCGTTCTACTCCGAGGCCGCGGTCGAGCTGCTCGCGTCGCTGCACGGCGACCTCGGCGACGAGCTGGTGGTCAACGTCCGCAACGACGGCACCTTCCCGTTCCTCGCCGACGAGGCGGTGATCGAGGTCCCGGCCGTCGTCGACGCCTCCGGCGTGCGGCCGGCGCCGCTGCGCTCCCCGGTCGAGCCGCTGTACCGGGGCCTGATCGCGCACGTGAGCGCGTACGAGGAGCTGGCGATCCAGGCGGCCGTGCACGGCGGCGTGGACCGCGTGCGCACCGCTCTGCTCGCGCACCCGCTGGTGGGCCAGGCCGACCTGGCCGACAAGCTCGCCGACGCGCTGGTCGCGAAGAACCGCGACTTCCTGCCGTGGGCGTGACCCGCGCGGCCGTCCTGGCGATCGACGGCGGGAACAGCAAGACCGAGGTGGCGCTGGCCGCCGCGGACGGCACGGTGCTGGCCTGCGTCCGCGTCGGCGGCTTCACCCCCTACCTGGACGGGGTGCCCGGCTCGGTGTCGGTGGCCGCCCAGGGCGTGGCGCTGATCCGGGCCGAGCTCGGGCTGCCGGCCGACGAGCCGCTGGCCGACCTGCTCGCCGCGTACGTCGCCGGCGCCGACTTCCCCGTCGAGGTGGACGCGCTGACCGCGGAGTTCGCGGCGCGCGGCTGGGCCCGGCGCACCGTGGTCGACAACGACGCGTTCGCGCTGATGCGCTCGGGGACGTCCCGGCCCTGGGGCGTGGCGGTGGTCTGCGGCGCCGGCATGAACGCCGTCGGCATCGCCCCGGACGGCCGCCACGCCCGGTTCCCCGCGATCGGCGTGGTGTCCGGCGACTGGGGCGGCGGCGCGGGCATCGGCGAGACGGCGCACTGGTTCGCGGTCCGCGCCGAGGACGGCCGCGGCGCGCCGACCGTGCTGCGCAAGGCGGTCGCCGAGCACTTCGAGTGCGCCTCGATGGCCGAGCTGGTGGAGGCGATCCACTTCGGGCGGATCGCCGACGACCGGTTCGGCGAGCTGGCGCCGCTGGTGTTCGAGGTCGCCGGACTCGGCGACGAGGTGGCGCTGTCGATCGTGGAGCGGCTCGCCGACGAGGTGTGCGCCTGGGCGTTCGCGGCGATGGGCCGGCTGGAGCTGATGGACGCCGACACCGAGGTGGTGCTCGGCGGCGGGGTGCTGCGGGCACGGCAGCCGCTGCTGATGGCCGGGATCGAGCGCCGCTTCGCCGAGCGGGCGCCGCGCGCGGTGCTGACCGTCGCCGACGAACGGCCGATCCACGGCGCGGTGCTGCTGGGGCTGGACGAGCTGGCCCGGCGCTAGAGACGTACGGGCCCTGCTTCGCGCGGCCATGAGAAAGGCTCCCCACGCGCGTGGGGAGCCTTTCTCATGGTTTTCAGACGAGCGCGGCGTCCAGGGTGATCGACGGAACGCCGGCCAGCGCCTTCGACACCGGGCAGTTCGCCTTGGCGTTCTCGGCCGCGGCCTGGAAGTCCTCGGCGCTCAGGCCGGGCACCGAGGCGCGGACCGTGAGGCGGATCTCCGTGATGCCGGTGCCGGGCTGGAAGTCCACCTCGGCGTGGGTGTCGACGCTGGTCGGCGGGGTGCCGGCCTGCGCCAGGCCGTGCGAGAGGGCCATCGAGTAGCAGGTGGAGTGGGCCGCGGCGATCAGCTCTTCGGGGCTGGTCACGCCGTTCGGCTCGGCCGAGCGCGCGGGCCAGTTGACGTCGAAGGTCCCGATCTCGGAGGAGGCCAGCGTGACGGCCCCCTTGCCGTCCATCAGGCTGCCTTCCCAGTGAGTGTCGGCCTTGCGCGTGGTCGCCATGGATTCCCTACCTTCTTCAGTGCAGTCGCGGCTTTGACGCGATCCTCTCACGGGGTCGGCGGGCTCGCTCAGTCAGTCCGTCTGAACACGTACACGTTGTTCGCGGCGTCGGCGAACACTTGCTCGTACCCGTATCCGGGGTGCCGCGAGCGCACGAAGTCCAGGGCCGACGGCTGCCCGTTCCAGCCCGCGCGGTCGATGTCGAAGGCCTCGTATTCGGGCGGTTCGACGATGTTGGGGTTGCCGATCCACAGCGCCTCGGTGCGCGCGGCGAGCGCCGGGAGCATGGTGACCGTGGTCTCCACGGTGACGCCGGACGGCACCGCCGCCTCGCCGCGTTTGACGGCCGCGACGTGCGCGTCCGGGAACCAGGTCTCGTGGTGCCACAGGTCCTGCAGCGGGAAGGACTGGGTCAGCGCGGCGGCGACCGCGAGCATGGCGACGGCGCCGTGCTTGAGCTGGGCGTCGCCGACGGCGCGCAACCAGCCCTGGACGGGGGACCCGGACCGGCGGGACGGCTGGGGCGGGGCTTGGATCCGGTGCTGGTCCTGGGGCTTCCGGGACGCCTGCCGCCGCGCGGCCGCCTCCCGCGACTCCTTCATCAGCACCAGGCCGTGGACCGCGGCGGCGAAGACGATGACCATCGGGATGACGCTGTAGTGGAAGTCGGTGCCCCAGTAGGCCGAACCGACGTTGACGAAGCGCGCCAGCATGGCAGGGACCGCGAGCAGCACCAGTGGGGAGCGCACGGCGACGAAGGCGACCGGCAGCAGCGTCAGCAGGATCGTACGTTCCTTGACGCCCAGGCCGTCCAGGAGCTGCCCGGGCACGCAGGTCATCAGCCGGCCGAGGCCGGCGTGCTGCCCGGGGTCCAGGCAGCCGCCCTCCTTCCAGTAGAGGTAGGCGTTGTCCGGGTTGAAGTGCGGGATGACGACCTTCACCAGGAACGAGGTCAGCAGGGCGCCGCAGGCGACGCCGACGCCGATCGCCGCACCCTGGTACCCGGCCCGGCCGCGAAGCCGGGTGCGGGCCACGACCATGGCGATGATGACCGGGACCAGAAGAGCCAGGTCTTCCTTGACGAACAACAGGGGCAGCGACCACAGGACCGTTCGGGCGTCGTCGCGGCGGATGTAGGCGCAGAGGCTGAACGCCAGGGCGGGGACGGCGAAGGCGACTTCGTGGAAGTCGAAGTTGGCGGCCTGGACCACGCCCCAGGACAGGCCGTAGGCGATGCCGATGGCCGAGCCCTGGCGGGGGCCGAGGAGGTCCATCGCGGTGCGGGTGAGCGGGACGGCCGCTAGCGCGAGGAGGAAGGACTGGGCGACCAGGAGGGTAATCGGGGAGGGGAAGACGCGGAAGACCGGCCCCAGGAGCATCAGGATCGGGTGCCAGTGGTCGCCGAGCAGGTCCAGGTTCTGGCCCCGGATGTTGACCATCGGGGCTTGGAAGTGGGCGTAGGCGCGGACCGCCTGGGTGAATATGCCGAGGTCCCAGGACATGGACTCGCGGCGTTCGTAGCGCAGGACGGAGATCAGGGAGTAGATGAAGAAGGCGCCTGCGGAGATGAGCCAGGGGGCGGCCGAGCGGAGGCGGCGGCCGAGGAGGTTCGATCGTCCGGGCTGGATGCCCGCATCGGTGACGGTGCCGTTGGCCGGTGGCTGCGGCGGTTCGTACTCGTGACGGGGCTCCGGCAGGTGGACGGCGAGCGGGAGGCCCGCGGCCTCGCCATTCGTGGGTATGGATCCCGTATCCAGCGCTTTCGACTCCCCCGGCATGGATGAAGCATAGATGCCGGTCCGCGCACGGTGGGACAATGGCGGGGTGAGTGATCGCGAGGAACCCGTCACGTTCTACGAGGCGGTCGGCGGAGCGCCGACCTTCCGGAAGCTGGTCGCCCGGTTCTACGAGGGGGTGGCGTCCGACCCGCTGCTGCGGCCGATGTACCCCGAGGAAGACCTCGGGCCGGCCGAGGAGCGTCTGCGGATGTTCCTGGAACAGTACTGGGGCGGACCGACGACGTACTCCGAGCAGCGGGGGCACCCGCGGCTGCGGATGCGGCACTTCCCGTTCAAGGTCGACCCGGCGGCCCGGGACGCGTGGCTGACGCACATGCGGGTGGCGGTGGACGAGCTGGAGCTGCCGCCGCTGTACGAGGCCGAGCTCTGGGACTACTTGGTGCGCGCCGCGCACAGCATGGTCAATGCGGAATGACCGGGACGGTACGAGTCGGCGACCGCTGAGGAATTCATTCGTGGCCCCGCCCGGCCGTGGTTAGGGTCGGGGCCATGAGCGAACGCACTTTCCGGATCATGGTCCGCGGGTCCTTCGACGCGTTGAGCGAGGAGCAGCGGGCCGAGCTGCTGGCGCGGGCAGCGGAGCACGACGTGTTCAACGCGGCCTTCACCGCGGAGGGCAGCCTGACGTACGATCTGGCGATGCGGCCGTTCTTCACCTTCCGGTACCTGGAGTACGGCGAGCGCGAAGAGGACATCGTCGCGGCCGGGGAGCGGGCGCAGGCGAAGGCGGAGCTGTGGCTCGGCGAGCGCGGGTACGCGTACAAGGCGTTGAAGGTCAGCGCGGAGGACATGGCGTTGATGCCGTTGGCCAAGCGGCAGCGGAAGGCGCAGGCCGCAGGATAAGCGGGTTCGGCGCCGTTTCGACGCGAGTCGCCTCACATCGCGGTGCGGGCGGCCACGTTCGGCATGCGGCTTCGACATGTCGCGTGAGCTGGAACGGCGCCGATGCCTGGCCCGCACCTGCATCTGGAGATCACCCACCGTCAGGGCACGCTGATCGACCCGCTCACCTGGCTGCGCGACAACGGCGTCACCGTCTGAGGTGATCGCGCCCGGGCCGGTTCGACCACCGCTGAGGCGCTGAGGCAGGCGGCTCACGCCAGAGCTCAGCGACCGGCCCTCACCCGCCCGGCACCGCCACCACGCACTCCTCCGCCCCACCCTCCGGATCCAGCCCGGCCACCGACCGCACCAGCGCCCCGAAGCCGTCTTCCCCCAGCGGCTCTACGGCCCGCTCGCGAAGCGCCGCGAGGAACGTGCGGATGGCCCCCGCGGCGACCTCGAGGCCGTGGGCCGTCAGCGTCACCAGGATCACACGGCGATCGGCGGCCGACGGACTGCGCTCGATCAGGCCGGCCTCGGCCAGGCGGTCGGCGACCTTGGTGGTGCCGGCCGTCGAGAAGCCGAGGATCGCCGAGAGCTGGCTCATCTTCGCTGTGCGCTCAGGGCTGCCGACCAGGAACCACAGCGCCTGGAAGGCCGAGGGCGACACGCCCGAGCTGGCCTCGACGTCGTCCAGCAGCCGGCCGTTCAGCCGGCGGAAGGCCCCCTGGAGCTGGTTCCACTGGTGCAGGAGGGCCAGGTCCGCCGGCGAGGGGCAGTCTTCCTCGGCGCAGGGGGTGCGCCCGTCCATCCCGTTCACGTCCGCCACGTTGACCAGGATAGGTCACCCGGTTATTATCTCGCCAGTTAGCTAATTGCTAGCGAGAAGATATCGCGCTACCTACCTGGGAGCCCGCCATGACCGAGAAATGGACCCTGGACCCGTCGGGGCACGAGGTGACGTTCAAGAACAAGACCTTCTGGGGTCTCGCGACCGTCCGCGGCGTGTTCAGGACCGTTCACGCCGAGGGCGTCGTGGCCGACGACGGCACCGCCGAGGGCACGGTCACCGTCGACTCCGCGTCCCTGGACACGCGGCTGGCCAAGCGCGATGAGCACCTGCGCTCGGCCGACTTCTTCGACGTGCGGCGACATCCGACTTTCACGTTCGCCGCCGAGCACGTCGCACCGGTCGCCCCGGACAGCTCCGAGGTGCGGGTGCGGGGCACGTTGACGGTCCGCGACGTCGTCAAGCCCCTGACGTTCGTGGCGCACGCCGACCGGCAGGGCGACAGTGTGACACTGACCGCGACCATCCCCTACGTGCGCGCGGACTTCGGGATGACGTGGAACCAGCTCGGCATGATGGCCGGCAAGGGCGAGATAGGCGTGAAGCTGCGGTTCACGCAGCAGGGGTGAGGCCTCCGCCTCAGGGCAGCAGGCCGGACCCGGTTCGCAGGACGACGGTCCCGTACGGCGCGTCCAGGCGGAGCCAGCGGCCGGCCGAGCGCACCGTGGCGGTCGCCGACTGCGCGGGGCCGAGGAACGCCATCGCGCGCGCGGCGTGCGCGGCGCGGACCGGCAGGCCATAGGCGAGCGAACGGTCCCAGATCTCGGCCGCGACCCGGTCGACGGCCGCGCGGGTCCGCTCCCGGTCCGGAATCGCCTCGGCGCGCTCCTTGAAGGCCGCGATCCCGGCCAGCGCGGCGGCCTCGACCTCGGCGACCGGAAGGCCGCCGACCGGCTGCCAGCCCGCGCGGGGCGGCAGGAACCCGGTCCAGGCGGTCGCCCCGGCCAGCGGGCGAGGCAGGGGCAGCGCGCCGTCCGGGGCGATGGCGTGCAGCAGGTCGCCCGCGGACACCGTGACGTCCACCTCCGACACCGTCTCGACGAGGGTGGTGGTGGTGTCGGCTCCAGCAGTGCCCACTCCAGCCCGCGCGGCCGCCGACCCCGCCGGCGCCAAGGCCAGCGTCCGCAGCGTCAGCACGTCGAACGGCGGCTGGCCGTAGACCCCGACCGCCGTCCCCGTAGCGACCACCCGCACCGCCGCCGCCTTGTCGAACCGAAGCAGCCGCGTGAGGTAGCCGCCGAGGTCCTCGGCCTCATCGGCCCCGGCCAGGACGAGCTCGGACACCACGGCGCTCATGCCGCCGCCGGCGTGTAGTACTCGGCGAGGTAGTCCTTCTCCATCTGCGACAGGCGCCGCAGCCGGCCGGCCGCCACGTCGTAGGGCACCAGGATCGACGACGCGGTCGCGTAGACGCCGTCGTCGTCACAGACCTCGTAGGCGACGGTGAACTTCGCGTTGGCCACATGCGTCACCCACACCTCGACCCGCACCGGCTCCGGGCGGTAGACGAGCGGGCGCTTGTAGGCGATCTCGTGCTTGGCGACGACCGTGCCGAAGGTGGCGAAGCCCTCGACCCCGGCCTCGGAGGCGCGGCGGAACATCCAGTCCACCCGCGCCTCCTCCAGGTACCGGAGGTAGACCACGTTGTTCACGTGCTGGTAGGCGTCCATGTCCGACCACCGCAGCGGGCAGAGGTACACGTGCCGCTTCCCCGCCGGCGAGATCGCCGACGCGGAAGAGGAGGTGGTGCTTATCCCGGTGCCGCCGGTCATCAGTCGCGCTTCAGCTTCCGGTAGGTGGCGCGGTGCGGGCGCAGCGACTCCGGGCCGAGGCGCTCGGCCTTGTTCTTCTCGTAGCCCTCGAAGTTGCCCTCGTACCAGAACCACTTCGAGTCGCCCTCCCACGCCAGGATGTGCGTGGCGACCCGGTCCAGGAACCAGCGGTCGTGGGAGATGACCACGGCGCACCCGGGGAAGTCGAGGAGCGCGTTCTCCAGCGAGGAGAGCGTCTCCACGTCCAAGTCGTTGGTGGGCTCGTCGAGGAGCAGCAGGTTGCCGCCCTGCTTCAGGGTCAGGGCCAGGTTCAGCCGGTTGCGCTCGCCGCCGGACAGGATGCCGGCCGGCTTCTGCTGGTCCGGGCCCTTGAAGCCGAACGCCGAGACGTAGGCGCGGGACGGCATCTCGACCTGGCCGACCTTGATGTAGTCCAGGCCGTCGGAGACGACCTCCCACAGGGTCTTCTTCGGGTCGATGCCGGCGCGGTTCTGGTCCACGTAGGAGATCGAGACGGTCTCGCCGACCTTCACCGAGCCGGAGTCCGGCTTCTCGAAGCCCACCAGGGTCTTGAACAGCGTGGTCTTGCCGGCTCCGTTCGGGCCGACGATGCCGACGATGCCGTTACGCGGCAGCGTGAAGGACAGGTCGTCGATGAGGACCCGCTCGTCGAAGCCCTTGACCAGGTGGTCGACCTCGATCACGATGTTGCCCAGGCGCGGGCCCGGCGGGATCTGGATCTCCTCGAAGTCCAGCTTGCGGACCTTGTCCGCCTCCGCCGCCATCTCCTCGTAGCGGGCCAGACGGGCCTTGCTCTTGACCTGGCGTGCCTTGGCGTTGGAGCGGACCCACTCCAGCTCTTCCTTCAGACGCTTCTGGCGCTTGGCGTCCTTCTGACCCTCGACCCGCATACGCTGGGCCTTGGTCTCCAGGTAGGTCGAGTAGTTGCCCTCGTAGGGGTAGGCGCGACCGCGGTCGAGCTCCAGGATCCACTGGGCGACGTTGTCCAGGAAGTACCGGTCGTGGGTGACGGCGACCACCGTGCCCGCGTACTTCTCCAGGTGCTGCTCCAGCCAGTTCACCGACTCGGCGTCCAGGTGGTTGGTGGGCTCGTCGAGCAGCAGCAGGTCCGGGGCCTCCAGCAGCAGCTTGCACAGCGCCACCCGGCGGCGCTCGCCTCCGGAGAGCACCGAGACGTCGGCGTCGCCGGGCGGGCAGCGCAGCGCGTCCATCGCCTGCTCGATCTGGGAGTCGAGCTCCCAGGCGTTCCGGTGGTCCAGCTCGTCCTGCAGCTTGCCCATCTCGGCCAGCAGCTCGTCGGAGTAGTCCGTGGCCATCTGCTCGGCGATCTCGTTGAACCGCGTGAGCAGCCCCAGCGTCTCCTTCACGGCCTCCTGGACGTTCTCCAGCACCGTCTTGGACTCGTCCAGCGGCGGCTCCTGCAGCAGGATGCCGACGGAGTAGCCGGGCGCGAGCATGGCGTCACCGTTCGACGGCGTCTCCAACCCGGCCATGATCTTCAGCACCGTCGATTTGCCCGCGCCGTTCGGGCCGACGACACCGATCTTCGCCCCCGGCAGGAACGACAGGGTCACGTCGTCGAGGATGACCTTGTCGCCGTGGGCCTTACGCGCCTTGCGCAGGGTGTAAATGAACTCCGCCATAAGTCACAAGCTTAGTTGGCGGCGGGAGGTGGTTTTTACGCTCAGCAGGCCAGGGGGTAACCCGCCCCCTGACCGGGGCGTGGCCGCGCGGCCCCGGTGAGGTCGACGCAGCCGCCGTACGCCGCGGCGGCCCGCGCGTAGACGGCGACGAAGTCCCGGGCCGAGTGCGAGAAGTAGCGCTCGGCGGCACGCGGGTAGTCACCCCACTTGAAGGGCCGCGGATCGGTCGGATCGACGGAGGAGTCGTACGCCATGAAGCTGGGCCAGCTGATGTTGATGTCCAATTCCATCGCCCGCACCGCCCCGGCCTGCTGAAGCGCGGTGGCCAGCGAACGCGGCGACATCACCGGCCCGAGGGCGAAGACGACGTCCCCGGCCCTGGTGACGCCGACACCGGAGCGCCGGACATAGGTGGCACCCCCGTCGGTGACACCCCAGGTGAAGAGCGAGTCGATGGTGCTCGCGATGCGCCCGCCGTCGATCATCAGCTGCCGCTGCTGCCGGACACCGACGACGGAGGAGTCCATCCTGACGTCCCGCCCCCAGACCCCGACGGTGAAGGACCCGTCCCGATGGAACACCTCGGCGGCGACCCCGGGGACGAGCGGACCGTACTGCTTACCGTCGAGGAAGAAGCCACCCCCGGAGTCACCCATGAGGAAGCCACCGTTCCAGGTCGCGATCAGACCGGAACGGCTCTCACGCGGCAGCATGTCGGGCTGCGACCAGGTCCCACCCGGCTGCGCGTAACCGGGGTGCAGCTCGAAGCGCGCGGCCGACTGCCGGATCCACGCGATCGCCACCGGCGACGAACTGCCCCCGGCCCGAAGCATGGTGCCCTGCACGACGGGCTCACCGTGCGAGTCGGCCGCGAGGACACGCCACTCGCCCTCCCCGGCGAACGACCGCTCGGCGGGCCGCACCAGCGGCGCCTGCAACGGCGCGACGGGACGGGAGACGCGGACGCGACCGGACAAGCCGACCGGCGCCGCACCGGCCTTGCCATCGTGCTGCGCGGCCGAGGCGGCCGCCGTCTGCTCGCCCGGTCCCGCGTTCGAACCGTGCGCCCACACGGCACCCGTGACCGCCGCGGCCGCCGCCATACCGACGGCCGCCACCGGGATCCATCGCGCTCGAACGCGCTTCACGTCTGCACCCACGAGCGGGTTTTTGCCCAGGTCGGGGGGCGGGCAGACGGCGCCGAATGGCTGAGTTGGGGGGTGGACAGGCGGGCTGGCGGCCGCTTCGGATGGTGGGCTCGGCCAGCCCACACGGCGGTGGGCTCACCACCTGGCCGGGTGGGCTCGCGGCCTTGCGCACAGGCCGCGAGCCTCCAGTGGCGGCTGTTCGTCAGGCCGCGAGAGGCAGTTCCGTCGCCGCCACGTTGCTGCGGCTCGCGGACGCCTCGGCAGCTGAGCCGGCGGCAGCCGGGGTGGCTGCGGCCGTGAGGGCGGGCACCAGCGTGCCGGTCTCCGCCTCCTCCCGCTCAGACTCGCCGGCCGAGCCCGGCGAGCCCGGCGACCCCGGCGACCCCGGCGAGCCGGGCAGCCCCAACGCCCCGGGCGAGCCACCCGGCCCCGTGCCCGCGCCGGCGCCGGTGCCTACGCCCGCGCCCGCCGCCTCGTGCCGGTGCCGACCCGGGCCGGGGATGCGGGTCGGCGGGTTGGCGCGGCGGTAGACGGTGGTGCCCCAGCGGAGGTCGTGGCCGATGGCCTGGACGTCGAGTTCGGCGGTGGTCATCTGTTCCTCGCCGCGGCGCCAGCGGCTGATGCGGAGGCGGCCGGTGGCGACGACGGGGTCGCCGACGCCCATGGAGCTGGCGACGTGGTCGGCGAGGGTGCGGAAGCAGATGGCGCTGTAGTAGCTCGGGTCGCCGTCACCCCAGGTGCCGGTGCGTTTGTCGTAGCGGCGGGGGGTGTTGCGGATCTGGAAGCGGGCCGTGGGGGTCTCATCGGAGGCCTGGCTGTAGCGGACGTCGCTGCAGACTGTGCCGACGACGGTGACGGTGGTTTCGTTCATCGGGCATCCCCCTGGATGTCTGGATCGGCGGGGTGCGATCGCCGGCCCCCCGGTGTTTCGTTGGTGGGACCAGATTCGCATTCTTCGCCAATCGGGCACAAGGGTTCGAAGGACGGTGCACTCTTTCGGCTCAGTCAGGGCTCTTCCGTGCGGGGGCCTGCGGTTTTAGTGTGCTCCGAAACGAAGCCGACGCAGGAGGCCCGTCGTGACCGGTACCGAGAGAGACGTCGAGGACTTCATCGCCGCCGTGCGGGGGCAGACCGTGCCGTCGCTGCTCGACCGCAACGCGTCCGAGCACGCGGAGCGGCCCGCGCTCACGGGTGCGCCGGACGCCGACGGGAACGCCGTCACCCTCACCTGGGCCGAGTTGCGGGAGCGGTCCGCGGAGTTCAGCGAGGGACTGGTGGCGCTGGGGCTGGAGCCAGGGGACCGGCTGCTGACCATGATGTCCAGCCGCCTTGAGCACTGGATCACCGACTACGGCGCCCAGCACGCCCGCGCCATCCCCTGCACGGCCTACGCCACGCTGTCCACCGACCAGATCGGCTACGTCGCCGCGCACAGCGCCGCGCCGATCGTCGTGCTGGAGGGGCGCGCCGAGATCGAGCGCTGGCAGCCGGTGCTGGGCGATCTGCCCGAGCTGCGACATGTCGTGGTGGTCGAGGAGGCCGACGCCGTCGTGGCCGGTGAGGCTGCGCACGGCAAGCAGTTCCTGCCGTTCAGCGCCGTCCTGGCCATCGGGCGCGAGCGCCTGGCCTCCAACCCCAGTGTCTTCGAGCAGCGCTGGCGCCAGATCAGACCCGAGGACCCGGTCGGGATGATGTACACCTCGGGCACCACCGGCGATCCCAAGGGCGTCGTCCTGTCCCATCTCAACGTGCTCTACGAGGCGGCGGTCGTCGACGGCATCACCACCATCGAGGACTTCCCGGAGACCATCGCCTACCTGCCGCTGGCCCACATCGCCGAACGCGAGCTCAGCCTCTACGGGTCGGTGTTGAAGGTCGCGCACGTCCACCTGTGCCCGGATCCGCGCCAGGTGGCCGGGGCCCTCGGCCGCGTCCATCCCGGCGGCCTGTTCGGTGTCCCGCGGGTCTGGGAGAAGCTCGCCGCGGGCGTCCAGGGCCTGCTCGCGATGGCCGAGCCGGCGCAGCGGGAAGAATTCGAACGGGCCCACGCGCTCACGCTGGAGGCGTTCGAACTGCAGACCGCCGGCAAGCAGGTGCCGGAGGACCTGGCCGAGGCGGTCGCGGAAGCCGACCGCAAGGTGCTGGCGCCGGTGCGGGCGATGCTGGGGATGGACCGGATCACGCGGGCGACCAGCGGGGCCGCGCCGATCTCCGTGGAGACGCTGCGGTTCCTGCACGGTCTCGGCGTCCCGCTGATGGAGGTCTGGGGCATGTCCGAGACCAGCGGCGCCGCCACCTGCTGCACGCCGGAGGCCAACCGTGTCGGCACCGTCGGCAGACCGATCCCGGGCGTGGACCTGAAGCTCGGCGACGACGGCGAGGTCTTCGTCCGCGGCCCGATCCTGCTCTCCGGCTACCTGCAGCCCGACGGCACCGTGGTCTCGCCGCTCGACGCGGACGGCTGGCTGGCCACCGGGGACGTCGGCACCCTCGACGCCGATGGCTTCCTGACCATCACCGACCGCAAGAAGGAGCTCATCATCACCTCGGGCGGCAAGAACATCGCCCCGACGCTGATCGAGAGCCACCTGACGACGCACCCGGCCGTCGGCTTCGCCACCGCGATCGGCGACCGCCGCCCCTACGTCACGGCCCTGATCGTCCTGGATCCCGACGTGGTCCCCGCCGATGCCACCCACTCCCCCGAGACCCGCGCCGCGGTCGACCGGGCGGTGGCGAACGCCAACGCGAAGCTGTCGCGCGTCGAGCAGGTGAAGAAGTACACGATCCTCGACGGGCCCTGGACGCCGGACACCGGCGAAGTCACACCGAAGCTGAGCCTGCGCCGCCGCGTCATCACGGAACGCTACGCACAGGTGATCGACGACATGTACGCGCAGATCGAGGAAGAGGAAGGTCAGGCGGAAGCAGACAAGACATAGGCGCGATACCGCCTACGAAAGTCCCGCATATAGAACGTCATCGGCAGCTGACGTATCCGCCGGGGTACCCACGGATACGTCAGCCGCGTCAGCCGCATCGCCAGCCGGAACGCCCGCTCGCGGCGGGGGCTCCAAGCGAGCCCGTACTGTTCTCTGATGCGCTCCGGCAGGAGTCCCGCCGTGATCAGCCGGTTCGTGGGCAGCAAGGCGCGCAGGTACCAGGGCAGCGCCCGGCTGTACATCAGGTCGCGGTAGATGCGCTTGGCATCGTCGGAGATCTCCAGCGTGTCCACTTGGCGCTGCCAGTATTCGTCGAACTCGGCGACCGACGACGGCCACATGTCCTGCGGGCAGCCCAGCTGCGTCGCGTACCGCCCGCTCTCCCGGCAGTACTCCTCCTGCATCGCCGGCGGCATCGGCCCGAGCGTCAGTTCGTAGATCCGCACGCCGGAGTCGTAGAGCGTCGCGGCCACCCACAGCTGGAGCTCGGGGTCGTCGGCCGAGTACCCGGGCCCGACGACGTGCTTGTGGACGCGGTTCACCGTGGCGGCGATCCAGGCGCTCTCGTCCGAGGTCCCGAACGACGAGCCGTAGACGTAGTCCAACGTCCCGCGCAGCCGTTTGAGCGGATCCTCGGTGAAGCGGCTGTGCTCGGCCACCCCGCGCCCCACCATCGGATGGGCGACCTGGAGCAGGATCGCCCGGGCCGCGGCCGCGAGCACGCAGGCCTCACCGCTCACCCGGCGGAGCGCGATCTCCTCGTCATGCCTCACGACCACCACGCTAAAGGGCATCTCGAACGCCCGCTATTTGTCCATGGCGCCCATAGCCGAATCACACCCCGCCGGACGTTGACGCGCTGGCCACAGGCTCCACGCCCCCGGGAGGGAGGTCCGGCCGGGGTTCGCTTGGAGTCTTCTCCCCCGCTGCTTGGATTTTACCGTTACGTCTCAGATCACGCATTTACAAGCACTGCGATGCGCACCTACATTCACAGGGCATCTCGCGCGAGTGCCACCCTCACCGCCGTCCCCCATCGCCCTGGAGTGAGATGTCTCCTCTGACCAGACGCAAATTCCTGTCCGCCTCCGCCGCCACGGCGGCCGGCGCCGCCTTCCTGCCGGAATCCCTCCGCACCGCCATGGCCGCGACCGCGGGCATGAGCGGCACCCTGAGCGACGTCGCCCACATCGTCGTCTTCATGCAGGAGAACCGCAGCTTCGACCATTACTTCGGTTCGCTGGCCGGGGTCCGCGGCTTCAACGACCCGACGCCGTTCCGGTTCCAGAACGGCACCTCGGTGTTCACCCAGCCCAACGGGTCCGGCACGCTGCTGCCCTGGCACCTGGACACCAGTACCACCAGCGCGCAGTGCGTCGCCGACCTGGACCACGGCTGGAGCGGCACCCACAACGCCTGGGCCGGCGGTTCCTACAACGGCTGGGTCGCGGCCAAGACCAACAAGACGATGGGCTACTACACCCGCGCGGACATCCCGTTCCAGTACGCGCTGGCGGACGCCTTCACCATCTGCGACGCGAACTTCTGCTCGGTCATGGGACCGACCAACCCGAACCGGCTGTACCTGTGGACCGGGATGATCGACCCGAACGGCACCGGCGGCGGCCCCGTCACCGACAACTCCGAGGCCGGCTACACCTGGACCACCTACCCCGAGCGCCTTCAGGCGGCGGGCGTGACCTGGAAGGTGTACCAGGAGACCGACAACTACGACGACAACGCGCTGGCCTGGTTCAACCAGTTCAAGAACGCGAGCACCAGCAGCCCGCTCTACCAGCGCGGCATGGTGAAGGCCGCGGACTCGGTCGCGGCGTTCCAGGCCGACGTCACGGCCGGGACGCTGCCCCAGGTGTCCTGGATCGTCGCCCCGGCCGGCAAGTCCGAGCACCCGAACTACGCCCCGGCGCTCGGCGCGGACTACGTCTCGAAGATCCTCATGGCCCTGTCCTCGAACCTGAACGTGTGGTCGAAGACCGTGCTGATCCTGAACTACGACGAGAACGACGGCTTCTTCGACCACGTCATCCCGCCGACCCCGCCGGCCGGCACGCCCGACGAGTTCGTGAGCGGCGTGCCGATCGGGCTGGGCGTCCGGGTGCCGCAGATCGTGATCTCCCCCTGGTCGCAGGGCGGCTGGGTGGACTCCACGATCTACGACCACACCTCCTCGATCCGGCTGATCGAGAAGTGGACCGGCGTGCAGGAGCCGAACATCTCGGCGTGGCGGCGCGCGACCTGCGGCGATCTCACCAACGCGCTGAACTTCGCCACCTCGACCACCACGTTCCCGAGCCTGCCGGCGACCGGCCCACTGGTGACCGCGGCCAACAACCAGTGCTCGACGCTCCCGGCGCCGACACCGCCGGCCAGCCAGAGCATGCCGGCCCAGGAGTCGGGCACGAAGGGCCAGCGCCCCACCCTCTACCAGCCGAACGTCACCGGCCGGTACGACCTGGCCGCCGGCCGGTTCTGGACCGACTTCTCCAACGCCGGTACGCAGGCCGTGCCGTTGCAGGCCTACACGATGGCCTACCGCGCCTTCGCGAACTGGCAGTACCTCGTCCAGCCGAACTCCACGTCCTCCGACTACTGGAGCGCGCAGAGCGTCAGCGCCGGCAAGTACTCGATCGACGTGCACGGTCCCAACGGTTTCCTGCGCTCCTTCGTCGGCGACCTGACCACCATCGGCAACGCCTCCCTGGCGCACCTGGAGGTGAAGCCGAGCTACGACACCGCGAACAACAAGCTGGTGCTGACGATGACCAACACCGGCGGCGCCTCCGCGGTCGTCACGGTGAAGGCCAACACGTACATCACCGGCGGCCCGTGGACGTTCACCGTCGGCGCCGGCGCCACGGTCACGAACGCGTGGGCCACCGCCGGCGGCTGGTACGACCTGACCGCCACCGCGGACGTCGGCGACAACTTCCTGCGCCGGTTCGCCGGCAAGATCGAGGTCGGGCAGCCGGCGGCGCCGACCGGCGGCCCGGCGCCGGGGGTGCTGGACCGCACCGGCTGGACCGTGAAGTATTACGACAGCCAGGAGACCGTCGGCGAGAACGCCCCGGCGACCAACGCCGTCGACGGCAGCACCACGACGTTCTGGCACACGCAGTGGTACAACATCACGCCGAACCCGCCTTGTCCGCACGAGATCCAGCTCGACATGAAGTCCTCGCACTCGGTCTCCGGCTTCACCTACCTGCCCCGCCAAGACGGCAGCAAGAACGGCTGGGTCGGCCAGTACGAGTTCTATGTCAGCGCGGACGGCACCGACTGGGGCACGGCGGTCGCGACCGGCACCTTCGCCAGCAGCAACAGCCTGAAGACCGTGAACTTCGGCGCCGTGACCGGCCGCTACGTGCGGTTCCGGGCGCTGACGGAGGTCAACGGGAACCCGTGGACCTCCTGCGCCGAGCTGAACGTCATCGGCATCTGACGTCCTCGCCCCGGGGATGCGCTACCTGAAGGCCGGGTAGCGCATCTCCAGCAGGTCGTGGGACGGGTCCAGGTTGTGCGGTTCGGACCCTCCGGTCAGGACGAACCCCTCGCGCTCGTAGAAGCGGCGCCCACGATCGTTGTCGTCGCGGACCAGGAGCATGAGCTCTTTGGACTCGGTGGTCTTCGCGAAGTCGATGGACGCCTGGTTGAGGCGCCGGGCGACGTCGGTGCCCCGCGCCTCGGGCCGGACATAGACGCCGATGACGATGTGCGTCGCGGGCCTGGTGAAGTGCGGCATCACGCCCCACATGCCGACCAGCTTCCCGGTGGCGTCGTCGACGGCGACGTAGAAGGCCTGAACGTGCGAACCGGCGTTGTCCCGGGCGCGCTCCTGCCAGAGCTCGTCGGGGTGGGCGAGGGCGTTCTCGTGCGTCTGCCCATAGTTGGTCGGCGAATCAAGCAGCGCTTCGAGACGCAGCTCCCGGAACTCTCGCCATTCCTCCGCAGTGGTGCGGCGCACGGTGTAAGCCATGCGCCGATCTTCACAGGCGTACAGAGCCGGACGCTACTCAGTTACATGTGGGTGCCGCCATCGATCCGGATCTCGGTCCCCGTGATGAACTTGCCGTCCTCCGATGCCAGCATCGCCACCACGCTCGCCACGGCCTCCGGGCCCGCGAAGCCCTGACCGATCGCCGGCAGCAGCTTCATGATCAGGTTCCAGTCGACATCGTGCTCGGGGAACCCGGGGCCGACGTTCTCCTTGGAAGTCCCGGAGGCGTCGGTCATGCCGGAGGAGATGGAGCCCGGGCAGACACTCACAGCGCGCAGGTTCTGCTTGGAGTACTCCAGGGCTATCGCGTGCGTGAAGCTCTGGATGGCGCCCTTGGAAGCGGCGTAGGCGGCCATGTAAGGGTGCGCGAAGGACGCGGAGGTCGAGGAGAAGTTCACGACCACCGGCGTCTCGGTCTTCAGGAGCTCCGGCAGTGCCTCGCGGGTCATCAGGAAGGTGCCGGTGAGGTTGACTGTCAGGACCCTGTTCCAGTCGGCCAGCGGCATCTCGTGGGTGTGCGCGGCGCGCAGGATGCCAGCGGCGTTCACCAGCACGTCCAGCCCGCCCAGCAC
Organism: Catenulispora subtropica; assembly: GCF_039531675.1. Lineage (NCBI taxonomy): Bacteria > Bacillati > Actinomycetota > Actinomycetes > Catenulisporales > Catenulisporaceae > Catenulispora > Catenulispora subtropica. Next base: position 13,149 of record NZ_BAAAQM010000024.1, on the reverse strand, counting down.
GCGCACGGCCTCGGCCACGCCGGCTCGCGCCGAGTCCTCGTCAGCGATGTCGACCACGACCGTCGCCAGCCGTCCGGCCGTCCCCTCCTGCTCGGCCTTGGAGACGGTCGCCTTCAGCCCCTCCTCCGAGACGTCGGCGGCCACCACCGACCCGCCCTCGGCCAGCAGCCGCAGGACCGTGGCCTGGCCGATGCCGGAGCCGCCACCGGTGATCAGGACGCGGCGGCCCGCATAGCGGGAGAGGGCGGTGGTCATGGTGAGTTCCTTCCGGTTGGGTGTATTTCTATTAGAAATACTATGGCGTAGCGCGGCCGAGGGCGGACCCACCGTAACGAGAGCTGCGCCACCCCGCCAGAGCCGTTTCCGGCCACCCGCGCGGCTGTCCCAGCAAGCGCAGCAGTCCCACAGAACCGACCATCACCGTATGGTCGCCAAGCATTACGCCGAGATCTTCCGGGCCCCGGGCTCGAAGGGGTTCTCGTCGGCGGCCTTCGTCGGGCGGCTCCCGATGTCGATGCTGGGCCTCGGGACCATCCTGATGATCAAGGAGTCGACCGGGAAGTACGCGCTGGCCGGCGTGGTGTCCGGGACGCTGGCGCTGGTCCAGGCGTTCTTCGGGCCGTTCCTGGCGCGGCTGGTGGACCGGCGCGGGCAGGCCGAGGTGGTGTTCCCGATGCTGGCGGCGTCGGCGACCGCGCTGGTGGCGCTGATGCTGTGTGTCCGCTTCGACGAGCCGACCTGGTCCTGGTTCGCCTCCGCGGCGGTGGCCGGGGCCTTCATGCCGAACGTCGGCGCGCTGGTGCGGGCCCGCTGGGCCAAGATCTACACCGGCACCAAGCGGCTGCACACCGCGTACTCGTTCGAGGCGGTGATGGACGAGGTCGTGTTCATGATCGGCCCGATCCTGGTGACCTTCCTGACCCTGCAAGTACACCACGAGGCCGGCGTCGGCCTGGCGACCGCGCTGCTCGTCGTCGGCACCACGGCGTTCCTGCTCCAGCGCGGCACGCAGCCCGCCCCGCATCCGCACGAACACCTCACCGGACCGGCCGCGATCGCCATCCCGGGCATGCGCGTGGTGCTGGTCTGCGCCATCGCGATCGGCGTCATGTTCGGCTCGGTCGAGGTGGTCACCGTCGCCTTCGCCGAGGAACACGGCCACAGCGACTGGGCCGGCTTCCTGCTCGCCGTGTACGCCGGCGGCTCGTTCGTCGCCGGCCTGATCTTCGGCGCGGTGCACTGGAGGATGCCGCTGGCCCGCCGGATCATGATCCTGCTGGCGGCGGTCCTGGTCACCGCCGCGCCGATGGCGCTGGCCCCGAACATCGGCGTGCTGGCCCTGGTGCTGCTGCTGGCCGGGTTCGCCATCTCCCCCACCCTGATCACCCTGGCCGCCCTGGTCGAGGACCTGGTCCCGGCGGCCCGGCTGACCGAGGGCATGGTGATCGAGACCACTGGCGCCGCGCTTGGCATCACCACCGGTTCGGCGGTGGCCGGCTGGGTCATCGACAAGTCCGGAGCGCACACCGCATATCTGGTCCCAGTGGCAGGAAGCGCCCTCGCGCTCTTGACTGCGCTGCTCGGCTCGCGTTGGCTACGTGCGGGGGATCCGGCGATCGAATGAACCGGCGCGGAGCGACGAGCCGCACCGGCGGAAAGAATGCGGGTGAGGCGTGGCGGGCGCGAACGAGTGGTCCAACTGGGCCGGCAACCAGAAGGCGAAGGCGGCCCGTGTGGCCACGCCCCAGTCCGCCTCCGAGGTCGTCGAGGTCCTGCGCGCCGCGGCGGACGACGGCCTGACCGTGAAGGCGGTGGGCTCCGGCCACTCCTTCACCCCGGCCGCGGTCACCGACGGCGTGCTGATCAAGCCCACGGGCCTGACCCGGCTCAAGCAGATCGACAAGGAGGCCGGGCTGGTCACCGTCGAGTCCGGGATGCCGCTGCACCAGCTCAACGCGCTGCTGGCGGAGAACGGCCTGGCGCTGACCAACATGGGCGACATCCAGGTGCAGACGGTGGCCGGCGCGATCGGCACCGGCACCCACGGCACCGGCCGGACCTCCGGCTCGATCGCGGCCCAGGTGGCGGCGCTGGAGCTGGTGCTGGCCGGCGGCGAGATCGTGAACTGCTCGCCGGAGCAGAACGCCGAGCTGTTCCAGGCCGCCCGCCTGGGCGTCGGCGCGGTCGGCTACGTCACCGCGGTGACGTTCCGCACCGAGCCCGCCTTCCTGCTGACCGCCCGCGAGGAGCCGATGCGGCTGGACGCGGTGCTGGACGGCTTCGACGACCTGGTCGCCGACAACGAGCACTTCGAGTTCTACTGGTTCCCGTACACGGACCGGACCAACATCAAGCGCAACAACCGCGCGACCGGCCCGGCCGCCCCGCTGTCCGGGTTCCGGCACTGGATGGACGACGAGTTCCTGTCCAACTCGGTGTTCGGCGCGGCGCAGCGGCTGGCCCGCACCGCGCCCCGGCTGACCCGGACCGTGCAGAAGGTCTCCGGCTCGGCGCTGTCCGCCCGCACCTACACCGACCGCTCGGACAAGGTCTTCACCTCGCCGCGCCGCGTGAAGTTCGTGGAGATGGAGTACGCCATCCCGCGCGCGGCCTTCGTCGAGGTGTTCCGCGAGGTCACCCGGACGATCAACGCGTCCAGCTGGAACGTGAACTTCCCGATCGAGGTCCGCGTGGTGCCCGGCGACGACCTCTGGCTGTCCACCGCGCACGGCCGCGAGACCGCCTACATCGCCTGTCACATGTACCAGGGCACTCGGTTCGACGAGTACTTCAAGGCCGTCGAGCAGATCTTCACCGCCCACGAGGGCCGGCCGCACTGGGGCAAGATGCACACCCGCGACGCCGAGTACCTCGGCAAGACCTATCCGCGGTTCGAGGACTTCCTCGGAGTGCGCGACCGGGTGGACCCGAAGCGGCTGTTCGCCAACGAGTACACGCGGCGCGTGTTCGGGGAGTGAGCCGCAGCGCGACCGCGCCGCGTTCCGGCCCGGTCGCGCGCACCGCGTGAGACGCACAGTCCGCATCCCGGACGACAGTGGACGCTTCCCGGAGACGCTGCCACGCTGAGGAACATGTCCCGTGCCGGAATCGCCCTCGTCAGTCGACGCCACGTCGACTACGGACGTCTCTCCAGCATGGTCTGTACCGCCGCGCGCTGACCCAGACCGCTCTGCTTGTCTCCCCGCCGGCCGTACGACCTCCTAAAGGACCCTCCCGACATGTCTGCCACGCAGCCCACGCCTGCCCGCGCCGCTCGTCCCCGCCCGCAGCGCGGCGAGGGCCAGTGGGCCAAGGGCTACTTCACCCCGCTGAACGGCAACGAGCAGGTCAAGAAGGACGACGACGGCCTGAACGTGCGGGCCCGCATCGAGAACATCTACGCCTACGGCGGCTTCGACTCGATCGACGGCTCCGATCTGCGCGGCCGCTTCCGCTGGTGGGGCCTGTACACCCAGCGCCGCCCCGGGATCGACGGCGGCAAGACCGGGATCCTGGAGCCGCACGAGCTCGACGACGAGTACTTCATGCTGCGCGTCCGCATCGACGGCGGCCGGCTCACGCTGGAGCAGCTGCGGGCGATCGCCGAGGTGTCGGAGAAGTACGCGCGCGGCACCGCCGACGTCACCGACCGGCAGAACATCCAGCTGCACTGGGTGCGGGTGGAGGACGTGCCGGCGATCTGGAAGACGCTGGAGGGCGTCGGCCTGAGCACCGCCGAGGCCTGCGGCGACACGCCGCGCGTGATCCTCGGCTCGCCGGTGGCCGGCATCTCCGCGGACGAGGTCCTCGACGCCTCGCCGGCGATCGACGAGATCCAGCGGCGGTTCATCGGCAGCAAGGAGTTCTCCAACCTGCCCCGCAAGTTCAAGACCGCGATCAGCGGCCTGCAGGACGTGGTGCACGAGATCAACGACATCTCGTTCGTCGGCGTCGTGCACCCCGAGCTCGGCCCGGGCTTCGACCTGTGGGTGGGCGGCGGCCTGTCGACGAACCCGCACTTCGCCAAGCGGCTCGGCACCTTCGTGACGCTCGCCGAGGTGCCCGAGGTCTGGGCCGGCGTCTGCGGCATCTTCCGCGACTACGGCTACCGCCGCCTGCGCAGCCGCGCGCGCCTGAAGTTCCTGGTCGCGGACTGGGGCGCGGAGAAGTTCCGCGAGGTGCTGGAGACCGAGTACCTCAAGCGCGCGCTGCCCGACGGCCCGGCGCCGGAGGCCGCCCCGGCCTACGACCGCGACCACATCGGCGTGCACCCGCAGAAGGACGGCAACCACTACGTCGGCTTCGCCCCGCGCGTCGGCCGGCTCGACGGCGCCACCCTGGCCAAGATCGCGGACCTGGCCGAGGCGGCGGGCTCGGACCGGGTGCGCACCACCGCCGAGCAGAAGCTGATCATCCTCGACGTCGCCGCGGACCGGGTCGACGAGCTGGTCGCCAACCTGGAGGCGCTGGACCTCCAGGTGCGGCCCTCGGTGTTCCGCCGCTCGACCATGGCCTGCACCGGCATCGAGTTCTGCAAGCTGGCGATCGTGGAGACCAAGAACCGGGCCTCGACGCTGATCGACGAGCTGGAGCGGCGGCTGCCGGACTTCGACCAGCCGCTGACCATCAACGTCAACGGCTGCCCGAACTCCTGCGCGCGGATCCAGGTCGCCGACATCGGCCTGAAGGGCCAGCTGGTGATCGACGAGCACGGCGAGCAGGTCGAGGGCTACCAGGTGCACCTGGGCGGCCACCTGGGCGCCCAGACCAAGCCCGCCGACGAGACCGCCGACGCGCAGGACGGCGCGTTCGGCCGCAAGGTGCGCGGGCTCAAGGTGACGGCCGCGGCACTGCCGGACTACGTCGAGCGCCTCGTGCGCCGGTTCCAGGAGCAGCGCGCCGAAGGCGAGACCTTCGCCCAGTGGACCGCGCGCGCCGGCGAGGCGGACCTGTCGTGAGCGAGCGCGCGGCGCCGGCGTACTGCCCGTACTGCGGCGACGAGGACCTGCGGCCGGAGGAGGGCGGTCACCGGCGCTGGTCCTGCCGGGGATGCCGAAGGGTGTTCGAGGTCTCCTTCGTCGGGTTGCTGGCGCCGGGCGGCCCGCCTTCGGGTTCTGACATCCGCGGCGAGGATTAACCACTCGTTTCAGCGGAGTCGGCTCGGCCGCAACGGGTAAGCCGCAACAATGGTCGTCTTACCCTCGACGAGGAGCCGCCCGTGACGATATTCGGCCCCGACATCTCCTCATATCAGAGCGGCCTGGACCTGTCCCGGCTCTCCTCCGCCTCGTTCGTCATCGCGAAGACGACCGAGGGCACCTACTACACCGACGCCGACTACCAGGCGTGGCTGCGGCAGACCCAGAACCTCGGCAAACCGTTCGTCTGGTACCACTTCCTGTCCGGCGAGGACGCGAACGCCCAGGCACGGCACACCCTCGCCAACGTCGGCGACAGCGCGCTGCCCGGCATGCTGGACGCCGAGCCGGCCGGCTCGTTCTCACCGTCGCTGGCGCAGATGGTCGCGTACGTCGACGCCGCGCACGCCGCGGGTCTGAACCTGCGGCTCGTGTACCTGCCGCGCTGGTACTGGCAGCAGATCGGCTCGCCGAGCCTGTCCGCCTTCACCAGCCGCGGCCTGTCCCTGGTGTCGTCGTCGTATCCCGGCGGCTCCGGCAGCGCGCCGAGCATCTATCCCGGCGACGGCGCGGCCGGCTGGGAGTCCTACGGCGGCATGGCGCCGCTGCTGTATCAGTTCACGAACCAGGCGTCCGACGGCGGGCAGCTGCTGGACTACAACGCCTTCCGAGGCTCGGCCGGCCAGCTGGCCGAGGCTCTCGCCGCACCCACCCAGAACCCGACGGAGGACGACGACGTGCCCGCATTCGCGACTGGAGAAGTCAAGCCCGGCCAGGGCGTGGTGACGATGGTGTGCCCGCCTCCGGCCAACCTCGGCGCCGCGGGGTGGGGCAACGTCTGGTTCAGCCTCGGCGCCGACTTCGGCGAGGCCCATGTCCGGGTGGCGATCTTCACGCACGGCCAGGGCTGGTCGCACATCTACGACGACGTGACGGTCCGCGCGACCGACGACCGCGTGAACCCGTTCGGCGGGCCGCTGCCGACCGGCGTGCAGAAGATCAGCATCTCGCGCGTGTCCAACGTGGACGTGCCGCTGGCCTACCTGATCGAGGCGGCGCACCGCTGAACGCCGCCTTAACCGTTTGAGGCCGACCCGTTGACCCGGGTCGGCCTCGTTGCTAGTTTCCCCCTCGCCGACGATCTCAGGGCCCTGGATGGACCGGTTTCGTCGGGCACTGCGCAACAGGCCCCATCGCACCACGGACCACGGACCGCCGGCGCGCCCCACCCCCGCGTGCCCTGATTCCGTGCGCCCTCGCACCACACGCCGGCGCGGCCGACCCGGCCGACCGGCGAGGTCCCAGCGAGAGGAAGCCATCGCATGTCCCCCACCTTCCCCGCCCGCCGCCGCGGCAAGGCGCGCGTGGGCGCCGCGCTCGGCGTCAGCGCCACGCTGCTCGCGGCGTTCGGCACGGCCGGTTCGGCCCAGGCCACGTCTGCCACGGTCCGCCACGGAGTCTTCCCCACGGTCTCCGGGGCCGCGCAGATCCGTGCGAACGCCGTCGGCCAGGCGAGCTCCGACGAGACGCTGTCCTACGGCGGCGGCATCGACGGCATCGGCGTGATGAGCGGGCAGCCCAAGGTCTACCTCGTCTTCTACGGCAGCCAGTGGGGTACGCAGACCACCGACGCCAACGGCAACCTGAAGTTCTCCAACGACGCCAAGGGCGGCGCCCCGGTCGCCCAGATGATGTTCAAGGGCATCGGCACCGGCAGTGAGGCATGGTCCGGGACCATGACCCAGTACTGCGACGGTCCGCTGGTGAGCACCGGCGCGACCAGCTGCCCGTCCGGTGCCGCGCACGTGCCGTACCCGACCGGCGGGGTGCTCGCCGGCGTCTGGTACGACAACTCGGCGAAGTCGCCGCGAGCGGCGTCCGGGCACCAGCTGGGCGCCGAGGCGCTGAAGGCCGCGCACCACTTCGGCAACACCACCCCGGCCTCGAACCGGTACGCCTACTACGTGATCCTCTCGCCGCACAACACGAACCCCGACCACTACCAGAACGCGTACTGCGCCTGGCACGACTACAACGGCGACACCACGCTGACCGGCGGCGCCGTCGCCTCCGACGTCGGCGACTTCGCGTTCAGCAACCAGCCGTACAACATGGACAGCGGCGCCGGCTGCGGTGTGAACTTCCTGAACTCCGGCAGCGCGGGCACGCTGGACGGCTGGACGATCACCCTGGGCCACGAGTACAGCGAGACCATCACCGACCAGAACCCGGCCGGCGGCTGGACGAACAACATCGCCGGCTCGCCGTACCAGGGTCAGGAGAACGCCGACGAGTGCGCCTGGCTCAAGGGCGTGACCGGCGGGGTCGGCAACGTGACGATGGGGAACGGGACGTACACCGAGCAGGGCAGCTGGTCGAACGACACCGACCAGTGCGCGCTGACGCACTCGACCGTGAGCTGATCTCCGCACGAAGCGGTGCGGCGGCCGCCCTTCCCGGGGCGGCCGCCGTCCTTCACTCCGAGATCGCGATCGTGTCCGCCGGCCCCGAGGCTTCGAGCGCGGGCCCGGGCCCGCCATGACGCGGCGCGTCCACCTCGATCTCGCGCGCCCGCGCGGTCTCCGTCAGGCTCCGCCGCACGTCCGGCCACGTCGCCATGACCAGCGACGCGAAGACTCCGGCCTGCATGGTCTTCTCCCGCCCGAGCATCCCCCGGTACACGATCACACTCACCACGTCGCCGCCGCGGGCCTTGGTCAGGCGGGGGCCGGCTATGTCGCCGAGCAGGGCCATCGCGTGGTCCACGACCCACTTGCGGCCGGGGACCGGCGGGAGCATCGACCGGATCTTCTCCGCCTCGCGGGCCATGGCCGCGTCCGAGACCACCTCGACCACGTCGCGCACCTCGAGACGGACGACCTTCTCCCAGGGCACGTCATCGCCGTCGAAGCCGACGGTCTCCGGACCGACGGCGACCGCGCCGTATCGGCTGAGCAGACTCAGGGGCTTGAGCGCCAACGCCGGAAGGTCGGTCGTCTGTCTGAGGTACCCCGCCAGCGAGAGTTCCCATGGTGCCTCAGCGGGCGCGGACGGCATGGACATCGACAGTCTTCTCCGGTCCCCCACGCGGCTCACTCTAGCGGCCCGGCCGCGTACACCCGCGCCCAGTAGGCTCTGAGCGGGCATTTCGGCGAAGTCGCCGAGGAGGCCGCGCGCGACGTGCGGCTCCTGTAGTGTCGTGAGACACACAGTCCGCATCATGGACGGCAGTAGACGACCCGCGTGGCGCGTGCGACTCTCTAGTCATGTCTCGTGCTGGAATCGCGCTCGTCGGTCGACGTCACGTCGACTTCGGACGGCTGTCCAGCATGGTCTGTATGCCGGCCCAGTAGACCTCGCCCGCGATCTGTAGACCGAAGATCCACAGGGCGCACGGTCCGCCGGCGCTTCCCCACGCCACCCGCGAATCCGCCGCATCGGCGCGGCCGCGGCGCGTCGGGCGTCCGGTACGCCCGCGCGCCCGCCAGTTTGAGGGGAAGCCCCGAAATGTCAGCGGACACCAGGACGGACCTGCGGGCGCTGGCCGAACAGGCCAACGCAGAGCTGGAACACGCCCCGGCCGGGCGGATCGTCGAGTGGGCCCACGCCACCTTCGGCGCGGACCTGGTCGTCGCCTCCTCCATGGCCGACACCCACCTGGTGCACGTGGCCTCGGCCGCGGCACCGGGCATCGACGTCGTCTTCCTGGACACCGGCTACCACTTCGCCGAGACCGTCGGCACCCGCGACGCGGTCGCCGAGGTCTACCCGGTGCGCCTGCTGAACATCACGCCCCTGCGGACCGTCGCCGAGCAGGACGCCGAGCACGGGCCGCGCCTGTACGAGCGCGACCCGGACCGGTGTTGCGCGCTGCGCAAGGTCGAGCCGCTGGAGCGGGCGCTGAAGCCCTACACGGCCTGGATCAACGGCATGCGCCGGGAGGAGGCGCCGACGCGCGCCGCCATCCCGGTCATCGGCTACGACGCCAAGCGGGACATGGTGAAGATCTCCCCGCTGGCCACCTGGACGCAGGACGACGTCGACGCCTACGTCGCCGAGCACGGCGTCCTGACCAACCCCCTGTTCCTCGAGGGCTACACCTCGATCGGCTGCGAGCCCTGCACCCGCAAGCCCCTGCCGGGCGAGGACCCGCGGGCCGGGCGCTGGGCCGGAAGCGCCAAGACCGAATGCGGACTGCACACCTGACATGAGTACCCTGACCCACGACGAGCCGGCCCCGTCGCGCACCCATCTGCGCACGCTGGAGGCCGAGGCGGTGCACATCATCCGCGAGGTCGCGGCCGAGTTCGAGCGGCCGGTGCTGCTGTTCTCCGGCGGCAAGGACTCGATCGTGATGCTGCACCTGGCGCTGAAGGCGTTCGCACCGGCGCCGCTGCCGTTCGGACTGTTGCACGTGGACACCGGCCACAACTTCCCTGAGGTGCTCCAGGTCCGCGACCGCACGGTCGAGCAGCACGGCCTGCGGCTGTACGTGGCGCACGTGCAGGACTACATCGACGACGGCCGCCTGGTCGAGCGCCCCGACGGCACCCGCAACCCGTTGCAGACGGTGCCGTTGCTGGACGCGATCCAGTCCAACAAGTTCGACGCCGTGTTCGGCGGCGGACGCCGCGATGAGGAGAAGGCCCGCGCCAAGGAGCGGGTCTTCTCGCTGCGGGACGACTTCGGGCAGTGGGACCCCAAGCGGCAGCGCCCGGAGCTGTGGCGGCTCTACAACGGCCGGCACCGGCCCGGCGAGCACGTGCGGGTCTTCCCCCTCTCCAACTGGACCGAGCTCGATGTGTGGCAGTACATCGCCGAGCAGCGGATCGAGCTGCCGGAGATCTACTACGCGCATGAGCGCGAGGTGTTCGCGCGCGGCGGGATGTGGCTGGCGCCCGGGGACTGGGGCGGGCCGCGCGAGGGCGAGACGCTTCAGCGCCGCCAGGTGCGCTACCGCACCGTCGGCGACATGTCCTGCACCGGCGCCGTGGATTCCGACGCCACCGACATCGAGGCGGTCATCGAGGAGATCACCGCCTCCCGCATCACCGAGCGCGGGGCCTCCCGCGCCGACGACAAGCTGTCCGAGGCCGCCATGGAAGACCGCAAGAGGGAGGGCTACTTCTAATGACCGTTCTGCTGGACGCGCCGGTGGAGAAGGACACTGAGGTCGCCGGGCTGCTGCGGCTGGCGACCGCGGGCTCCGTGGACGACGGCAAGTCGACCCTGGTGGGCCGGCTGCTCTACGACACCAAGTCGGTGTTGGCCGACCAGTTCGAGGCGGTCGAGCGCACCTCGCGCGACCGCGGCCTGGAGCAGGCCGACCTGGCGCTGCTGACCGACGGCCTGCGCAGCGAGCGCGAGCAGGGCATCACCATCGACGTCGCCTACCGCTACTTCGCCACCCCCCGGCGCCGGTTCATCCTGGCCGACACGCCCGGGCACGTGCAGTACACCCGGAACATGGTCACCGGCGCCTCGACCGCCGAGCTCGCGGTGATCCTGGTCGACGCCCGCAAGGGCCTGGCCGAGCAGACCCGCCGCCACACCGCGGTGTCCGCCCTGCTGCGGGTGCCGCGGGTGCTGCTTGCCGTGAACAAGATGGACCTGGTCGGCTTCGACAAGGACCGCTTCCACGAGATCGAGGCCGACTTCGCCGCCTACGCGACCGCCCTGGGCGTGCAGCACCACGCGGCGCTGCCGGTGTCGGCGCTGCGCGGGGACAACGTGGTCGAGCCCTCGGCGGATCTGGCCTGGTTCGAGGGCCCGACGCTGCTGGAGTACCTGGAGAACGTGCCGGTGGAGGCCGAGCGGGCCCCGGCCGGCCGGTTCCCGGTGCAGTACGTGATCCGGCACCAGGCCGACGACTACCGCGGTTACGCCGGCACCGTCACCTCCGGGCACCTGGAGGTCGGCGACCAGGTCGTGGTGCTGCCCTCCGGCCAGCGCTCGACGATCGCCGGGATCGACCTGCTCGGCCGCCCCGCCGGGCGCGCCGCCGCCGGGCAGGCCGCCACCCTGCTGCTGGCCGACGAGCTCGACGTCTCCCGCGGCGACCTCATCGCCCCGGCCGACGCCGCGCCGGTCGCGGTGCAGGACGTCACCGCGACCGTGTGCCACCTGTCCGAGCGGCCGCTGAACGTCGGCGACCGGGTGCTGCTCAAGCACACCACGCGGACCGTGAAGGCGATCGTCAAGGAGATCTCCGCCAAGCTGGACATCTCCGACCCGCTGGCCGCCGCCGGGGCTCCGGACGCCGGGACCGACGAGTTCGACTGGGACGACGCCGCCCCGGCCGGGCACAGCCTGCACGCCAACGACATCGGCCGCGTCGTGCTGCGCACCGCCTCCCCGATCCTGCTCGAGCCCTACGCCGCCGACCGCGAGACCGGATCGTTCCTGCTCATCGACCCGGCCAGCGGCGACACGCTGACCGCCGGCATGTCCGGCGACCCGCTGGGGGTCTTCTCGTGATCGAGCACGCCTTGTTCTCCCACAACTTCACCGGTGACATGCGATGTCGCGTCCTGGCCTGCCGCGCGGCCCACTTCCGCCATAGACCTGCCTGGTAAGCGCACTGCTTGGAGCTTCCGTTGATACGTAAGGCCTTTTCGGCTGCCGCCGCGACCGCGGCCGCCGTCTGGATGATCGCCTCGCTGGTGATCGTCATCGCCGCGTATGCCTCGGCGGCCCAGGGCTCCAGCGGCTCCGGCTCGTCCCAGTCCGCTTCGACGTCCTCGGAGACCTCCTCCGGGACGGCGTCCACCGCGGCCTCCGAGCTGCGGCTGGGGTACTTCGCGAACGTCACGCACACCACCGCCGTGGTCGGCGTCGCGCACGGCGACTTCGCCAAGGCGCTGGGCTCCACCAAGCTGACCACGCAGATCTACAACGCCGGCCCGGCGGAGATGACGGCGCTGCTCGGCGGCCAGCTCGACGCCGCCTATGTCGGGCCCTCCTCGGCCCTGGCGGCGTTCACGCAGTCCCACGGCGAGGCGCTGCGCATCGTCGCCGGCGCCACCACCGGCGGCGCCGAGCTCGTCGTGCGGCCGTCCATCGGTTCCGCGGCGGACCTGAGGGGCAAGGTCCTGGCCACGCCCCAGAAGGGCAACACGCAGGACGTCGCGTTGCGCTCCTGGCTCAAGCAGAACGGCCTGACCGCGAACGCCGACGGCACCGGCGACGTGTCGGTGGACCCGCAGGACAACGCGGCCACCCTGGACCAGTTCAAGGCCGGCCACATCGACGGCGCCTGGCTGCCCGAGCCCTGGGCCTCGCGGATGGTGCTCGAGGCCGGCGCCAAGGTGCTGGTGGACGAACGCGACCAGTGGCCGGGCGGCCGGTTCGCCGCCACCAACCTGGTGGTGTCCGCCGACTTCCTGGCCGCGCACCCGGACACCGTCAGGGCCCTGATCGCGGGGCAGCTCGCCGCCAACCAGTGGATCACCGCGAGCCCCGACGAGGCGCGGCAGCTGGTCAACGACCAGCTGAAGAAGCTCACCGGCAAAGCCCTGAGCCCCGCGGAGATCCAGCGCGCGTTCGGCGAACAGGCGGTCACCGACGACCCGCTGGCCGCCTCGCTGCACGCCTCGGCCGACCACGCGGTGGCCGCCGGCCTGCTGAAGAAGACCGACCTGCACGGCATCTTCGACCTGACCGCGTTGAACACCGAGCTGGCCGCCCAAGGCCGGCCGGCGGTGTCCGACGCCGGGCTGGCGAAGAAGTAGCGCAGAAGACCGCGAAGGGGAGAGCGTCATGACCGCCACCATCGAGAGCACCGTGCGGCCCGGCACCGGCACCAGCATCGGCACAGGCAACGGCATTGGCACTGGCGCCGGCACCGGCACCGGCGCCGGTGTCATTCAGAGCGCGGTCCGCATCTCCGGGGTCGGCAAGGCCTTCCGCGGCAGCCCCACGCCGGTGCTCGACGGCATCGACCTCGATGTCGCCCCCGGCGAGTTCGTGTGCCTGCTCGGGGCCTCCGGTTGCGGCAAGTCGACGCTGCTGA